>JANWZE010000103.1 GCA_025054955.1 Blastocatellia bacterium
TCCATCAACCGCGCCGTCGAACCATCATGCACCATCCATAAACTCACCACCAACGACGGCGCCCCCGCATACAAAAACCCTCGCATCAACCCAAACAACTCATCCCCAGGAAATACCTCGTTCATCCCCGTCTCACACGCACTCAACGTCACCAACTCCGCCCGCACATCCAAATTGAAAATGTCATACAAGTTCAACCACGTGTCGCTCAACTTCAACGCCGAAAACATCGGATTGTCACGCCGAAACACACCGTGCGTGGCCAGGTGGATCCACCGCGCCCGCTCACCCTGCTGCCGCACACGCGACAACGTCGCCTCTTCCCCCATCACCACCATCGCCTCCGGCCACAACTGCTTCAGCCTCGCCACTTCCTCGGCAATCATCGGCGCCGCTTCATCCGCAACCCCGATGATCAACAGCCCATCCCCCACCAACCAACCCCCATCATCCCCATCACCATGTTGCCATCTTCCCTCCCTCATCCCTTCACGGCTCACCCCCACATCCCACTCACGCCCGCCCCGCAATCGCCCCGCCTTCTCCACACACAACTTGTAGACGCTGGCGCTGGGCACATAGGACATTTCATACCGATCCACCAGATACTGCGCCCCATCATGCAACGCATGAAACGGCACGTAATGCAATAACCCATGCGGCGCGATGATCAACCTTTTGCCATCCAGCGCCGATTCGAGCGGCTGAACCAACGAGCGATAGAGGCTCTGCAAATACTGGTTAGAAAGCGCATGCAAACTGGGCGGATAAGCCTGAGGACATTGTTCACTCAAGCGAAACTGGTCCCAGTTAAACCTCAACCATTGAACCACAGACGCTGTGCCCGACGCTGTCGCCAGATCGTGAAACACGCAGGCCGACGCCGGGCTGACGACGAACGCCTGCACATGATCATTGATTACCAAATACTCGACGAACACTTCATCATCGGCGAGGTCGCGTTGTATCTGATCTATGTTGATTCGGGGAGCAGCGTGCAATGAGGCATACTCAGCATCGGCGAGGCTCAATTGCCGCGCCAGCCGAGCCAATTGCTGCTCGCGTTGATGCACTTCGTTCTGCAACTGCGCTCCTAGCCAACTGGGACGTTCACGCGTCCGGTTGTCAAACTGATTGACGCGGCTATAGTAGTAGTCGAGTTCCTCACGCAGCCGATTCCATTCCTGATAGAGCTGCTCGGTCGAAGGCTCATGGGTTTTGCTGGCAATGTTTCGCTCACCGCTCAGCAGCTCGACCAGCGAGCGCGATTTGGCGGCCTGCGCATAGGCAAACGCTTCATCAATTTTTTCCGGCGTCCCTGCCCTCAAGCACAACTGAATGAGGTCTTCGTATACACGCAGCTTATCTCTGAGGAAGGTGGACTTGAACTCATCCACGCAGATGCTACTGCGCATAGCTTCCAGATACTCAATGGCCTTGACGTAATACTGCGACGCCTGTTGCGTTTGCCCGGTTTGCTCCATCAGATTGCCCAGCAGGTGCAAGCACTGAAATTGGAGCCACGGGGCTTCTGTTTCACCGATTCGGTGCAACGCCGAGCGGCACCATGCATCAGCCGTTTGCGTCTCGTTCTGCGATAGCTTCAGTCGGGCCAATTGCAGTTCAGCGGCAGCCGCTTTGACCGGCAGATGTTGTTCAATGAAAAGCTCTCGAGCCTCCAAGCAAAGTTCTATAGCGCGCTCCTGTTGGCCTCGCGCCGCGCAAACGCCACCCAGGTAAAGAGCGGTGAGCGCTGCCAATACCTGGTTCTTTTCGGCGATAAAACCCTCGCGCGCCTGCTGCAACTGTTGCTCAGCGCCGGCCAAATCCTTCAGGTGCATGTCGCACAGTCCCAGGTACATTCTCGCCTTCGCTGTCTCATACGCCATGCCCAGGCGAGTGAATTGCTCCACGGCCGTTTGCGCCGATTGATGGGCTTCCTGGTATTGGTTGAGCTGCAAGTAGACTTCGGCCACATCCAGCGTGCAGAGGGCCTCCATCACCACGTCACCCAACTGGCGTCCACGCGCGCGAGCTCGGTCAAACAGTTTGAGGCTCTCCTGAAATTTGCCGCGCTGGAAATAGAGCCATGCCAAGCTGTACTCGACGTTATTGACCCCGACGGGCATGCTCAATTGCTCAAAGCCGCGCCGAGCTTCCTCATACAGAGCGCAAGCCCGGTCAAACTCATTCAAGGCGCTGTACTGATTGGCGGCATTAAAATTGTTGATCGCCTCTCCCTTCCGGTCCTGATGAGCTGCGAAGAGAGCGCGGGCGCGATCGTAGAACGTCAACGCCTCGTGGTAACGATCCAAGCGATGGTAGATATTACCGACGTTCGTTTCTAATTGGGCTAACAGGATCGGTTGGTCGAACGCTTGAAAAACGGCTCGCGCTTGTTCGGCTGACGTCAACGCAGCGTCATACTCGCCCAGGTACATCAACACATCGAGTTTTGCTCGCGTCACGCGTGCGGCTTCGACAACCTGACCCGATTGGGCGTAAATCATCTCCGCTTGCTCGTAAGCCCGTCGGGCTTCTGTGTAACGTCCGGCGCAATGCAATGCCTGCGCATGAGCGTGATGCGCCAAGGCAGCGCCTACCGGTTCGTGGCAAGCGGCGGCGGCAGCTTGAGTAATTTCAGCGAGCTTGATGGCACGGGGAATATCGGCGCAGACGAGCTGAGAGACGTGATCTTTGAGCCGTCGAATGACAGAGGTCGGGATTGGCCTCAGCGGATCGCCAAGGACCTGACTGACTTGATCGCCATCGGAAAGTCCAATCAACGTTTGGGCGAGTTCTTCCTCACTCCATGTTGCTGGTGAACTCGGTTCCGTCATGACGAGCTCCTGAACTTCAAAACCACCAATGCCGAAGCTGAGCTGCTTGTCAACGCCAACTCGATGAATCGGCCACTGCCGTTAGTTGACGGCGTCAGTCCGGTTCGCGCCAGTGGTCGCGCACAGCCCGACGATCTTAATGAAGGTCTCTTCCAACCTCAGGCACAGGTCGTAGGTTCCCTCACTGAGGCCGTCGAACACGAACAACCCATGATGATTGACGCTGACCGCTTGCACCAAACGGGCCTCCTGCCATAACTCGACTTGCGCTTGAGCGACTGCGCTGAAATCTCGGTGCAGCGGAATTGCCTGACCCATAATACTGATTGTTTCCGGCAGCGCAGCGGGGCGGATAATCAAATTGATGTTGTAATCTCCTGCTTGATACACCACCTGCCGAGCGGCGTGACCGCCTTGGCGAACGCCGGCCAAAGTGGCCCCCATGAAACTATCGAATACCAAACGGACCGGGATGCCTTCCGTCAGAAATTCGTCAGCGTCAGTGATCTCTGTAAGGATGCGCTCCATCGTCTGGTCAATCAACCATGCCGGTGGCTGCTGGTACTGGGGACAGGTGGCAGCCGCTACGATGTGTTGCGCGTAGCAGAATTCGCGGCAGCACACATCACACCCAGTGTCCAAATGTTGGTGGATGCGCAGCGCTTCATCGGCTGGCACGTGCTGCATCGCTGTGGCGAAGAGTTGTTCAAATGTTGGACAGGTCATTGTATGCTCCTCAGAGTTTCGATGATTATCTCCATTCCGGCAGAAGAAGTGTCTTGACCATTGAGAAAAATACACCTCAGCTTGGTGAAAAACCGATCTGTTCTAGGGTACGCCGCAATCGTTGCAGGCATCGGCCGCGCTTTGGGCCAACAGAGGAGACGGGCCAGTTCAATGCCCCGGCAATTGCCTCATACGACGGCGGCTCATCTTCGTAAAACAGCCGGGTCAACAAACCACGACACGGCTCGTCCAGCATCGTCACAGCCTGATGCACCAGATGGGCCTGCTGCAACTGCTGGAGCTTCTCATCGGGCAGAGCGGCCGTATCCACCGGATCGTTGGCGCGTTGCTCCGCTTCGTCGGGCGCCGACCAATAACGCCGGCGACGCTGCCGCAGCCGTTGGCAATGGCGTCGCGTGGTCGTTGCGATCCACGCGACGAGCTTGGATGGATCATGCAGCCGTTGCAAGCCCTGCACCAGCGCCAGGCAAACCGATTGAAAGATGTCCGGCACGTCCTCGGGCGGCGCTTCTGCCCAGGCAATCGAATAGATCAATCCGCCGTGTCGCTCCAGCAACACGCGCCAAGCCTCTTCATCTTTGTTCAAACATAACTCGATCAATTCCGCATCCGGTAGCTTGTAGTGGAGACGTGAATCGAGCGAAACGGAAATCGGCACGGGACCGACAGCATCGTGAGTCAGCGTTGACATGGTTACTCCTTGATGGAATTCCGGTGGTACCATCGTGCGGAGTGACCTTCTGCCGGTGCTCCACCATTATCGCCATACGCGACCAATACCTCAATCCGTACAATTACGTATGTTGGGCGACATCTTTACCGACCTTTGATAGCTGCTTAGGTTCAACCAGCAGTAGCGGCGCTACTGTCGGCCGTTCAACGTTCACTCGTATCGCAGTGGGTCCGCCAAGCGAACCGATCCCAGCAATCGTCCGGCGGCGCCGCTGGAGTTTGGCGCGGGATTCGTCGGCGCGTCGTCCATGACGCATTCGTACATGCGCTTGTGAATGAAGTAGCCCCAGATGCCGTGCCCGCTGCCGGTCGGACGAGTCACGAAAAAGGCGCCGATATTACTGATGGTCAACGATTGATTGTTGCCTGGCGGCGGCAACGTCGGATTGATGAACGCCATGGGAATGATCCGAGGACTCTTATTGATTGGATAGCGGTCGCTCCAGACGACCCATCTGCCGTTGGCATCGCGAATGAGCCGCGCATTGGGGTCTTTAGCGATCAACTCGTTAATCGCCGCCTTACTCGTGTTGGCCAATGAACGTTGATCGGGCATCGTCTGCATCGTATAGCCGACGCCCAGCCGGCCTCTCCACCCATTGACGATATTGCTGCGGTAATCACCGCCGAGGTTGATCTGATACATGGTCCCAGGGATGCCAAGCCCGACCCAATTCTCCAACCGAACCTCCACACCGTTGACATCGCGCGGCGCCATAAAACCGGTGATGGCGCCGGGACCACAAGCTGTTTGATTGCTGATATCTTGTCCTCTGAAGCTCGGATCATACGGCGACAGGTAGTAATCGCGGCCCGTCACTTTCCGGCCATTGACAGTCCAGGTGTGCACATTCGGATTGAAGGGCCCGTGCGATTCGTTGTCACGCGTTGGATAAACGCAGACGTCTCCATGCACAAACTGATCGAGCGTGGCATACGGTCGCCATTCACCGACGCATTCTGTAACTGGCGCCACAATACTGGCTGACCGGACGCGCACATTGACGCTCTCAATGCCGAACATCCGCGCGAAAAAGGTCGGCACCGGCCGCGTCAGGTCCACGAGCACAACATTGGGATTGGGGAAACGGATTTCATTGGCAGCGATTGTCGCCGCTTTTCCATTCACTTTATTCATCGCGGCATACTGCATGGCACGCTGCTTGGCTTGGCCATCGGCCGTATAATTGCCGGGTTGATCCATTGCGCCTTGTCCCCCGGCCAGTGCAGCGGCATCGGCAGCATTTTGTAATTGGTTGCGAACGACAAAAATATAACCGGCGTCAATGGCCAACGCCGCCGCAGCCAGCAACGGCACGAGCGCCACAGCCACCAAGGTAACTGCTGATCCACGATCTCGTCTACGTTGGGTTTGCTTTGTTATCATCATTTTATCCTCCCTGTTGATCGCTTCATGCTTACTCACGCAGCATGCTGCTGGTTGAATTCAAACGAATGGGGCGTTCGCCGCCCATCATCTTCAACGTAAATGAATCCACCGAATACTGAATCGTCACGACCGCTGGCTCAGATGTTCTGGCTCGCGCGCCAGACACAGTCACGCGAGCCTGCGACGCGCGCAGGCCTGCCGTCTCCAAATAAGACCGGACGCGCAGATGAACCTCCGATTCGCTGGCGTCACTCCAACTGGCATAGAGCGCGCCTTCACGCGCTGCATGAGTGATCGCATGTTGCACCATTAAAATCCGTGCGAAATCAATCATCCCGATCAGGATCAAGACGAGCGCCGGCGCCAGCAAGCTCATTTCAACTATGCCCTGCCCGCGCGCGCAGCGTCGCCTGCATGAGATGACGTCAATCATCGCTGAGTTCTGCTGAGGGATATGCTGTAACATCTCTGCCTCCTCTGGTCTCTTCATAAGCTCATGATCGTGGTGGCCTGCAATTCATTTGGCACGACCCCTTGACCGACCAGCAACTGAAACACTTGTTGCACGGGTGAATGAAACCGATAGAGAACGGTCACTGTCGCCTTGCCGGCCTTCTGATCCAAACTGAGCTGAACGTTGACAGGACCATCCAAGCCGGCCTGCCGGCAGTAATTGGTCACAACCGCCTGGACCGTGCCGGAAGTTCCATTGGGCTGCGACGCGCGCCGCGCGCCCACCCGTGACGCATTGGTGATGATCTGTTGCGTGTGCATCATCAAACCGATGTGTGTTACTCCCGACAACACCAGAATCAACAACGGCGTCACGAGCGCAAATTCCAACAAGCCTTGACCTCGTTCACGTCTTCGTTGGTGTATCTTTTGATTCATTGCACTCACCTCCTGATCATTGGCTCATCTTTTGTTTCCCACCACGCCCGCCCTCGTTGAAGGCATCTGTCAGTAGACGGCATACAGGTGCAGGGAACTGCTGCGAAAATACACCTGCTGCCAAAAAAGAATGAGTCGGATTGAACTGCGAAGGGCGCCAAGAATTACCCAGCAGCGTCGGCGCTGCTTTGTGCTCGTGGAGCGCACCGTAGTTCGCATCTATCGGTGGGTGTTGAAAGAAAGAACGGCAGGCAACCACGCATGGCCGCCTGCCGGCAACGACGTTGAGATGTGAGGCATCGGCCCCCTTCCCTTCCCAGCCGATGCCTGTTATGGGGAGTCAGCCCTACCGCGGAACGTAGACACCTCCCCTCAATACCAGACTGCCGTACTGGTCGCCGTTAATCAGCGGCTGCGAGCACGACGTATGGAAGATGACGCGCTGAAGCAATGGGCCGCCTTGCGAGGCAAAAATCTCCACTCGTGTATTTGTGCCGAGTCTGGTTTTGCCGGCATTGCGCGCGTCAATAATAAACGTCTGGCCCTCGAGCACCGTCCCTTGGAACCACACCAGTCCGTCTTTTTCATCGGTGGCGCGAATGAACACAGACGATGTCAACCTACCGAAATCTGTGCATGAAACTTTGCTCGGGTCCTGTGAATGATCGGTCGCCGAGCAGTCTTCGGCGGTGTACTCCAACGTCAAGGATTGAGGTTTCACACCACCCTCGCACGGGTCGGGCTCGGCGGCATCCACGCCGCAGGCTTCCAGCACAAGGCTGCCGAACTGATCGCCCGTGCGCAGTGGCTGCGAGCAGGACGTGTGGAATTTGACCGTCTGCAACAACGGTCTATTCCCCACTGTACTGTAGATGAACACATACGTATCCGACTTCAGGTGTTTTTCACGGCCGGCATCAATGACGAACGTCTCGTTCAGATTGACCGTGCCGTCAAACCACACTTTGGCCTTCGAGTCATTGGGATTGCTCTTATTGGTGGTGCGAATGCGCACCGGTGAAGCAAAATTCGGGTTACCTGTACAGGTCACTTTGCCGGGCGCTTGCGCATGATTGGACGCGCTGCAATCCTCACCGGTGTAGCGCATCGTCAGCATACGCGGTTTCTTCTTGCGGTCGGGGCAGCAATCCTGCGGCTGCTGCGGCGGGCAGCAAAATTGCAGGTCGTCAATCAACGCCACGCCGCGAATCTCCACTTTGCTGATGACGCAGGTCTGAAACTGAATGGACAACTCGCGGAAGTTACAAAACGGTTTGTTGTCATTCGTCTTCAACCCTGACACGATACCCAGCGAGGCGCCCGTGTTGTTGAATGCCTCCAGGTAGACCGTGTTGCAGGAGGCGTACTTGAATTTAACCGATTGCACCGGCTGCTGGAACCAGATGGCCGCGCCGGGCGCCGTATCACTGGTAATGCCGCACCGCGGATTACCCAGTGATAAATGCCCGACCTTATTGCCCGACGGAATCGCACTGCACACGGCATCAGCGTGCGTACGTTTATCCAGCACGTCCCAGGCCACGCCCCGCCAGGTATCAAACGTTTCAAACGTCACCCCCAGATGGGCGTAAAAATCGCCGATCAATGCCCCTGTGGCTGTATCAGCGACACCTTCAAAATCAATGGTGGTACAGCCCTGACTCTGAGCCTGAATCTTTGTCGGCGCCGGAGCAGCCCACAATAGGCCCAGCAGCAGGAGACCGAGACCGAACACTAGGATTTTGTGTCTCACTTGTTACTCCTCCTTTCTCAGTTGATTTGTCGCAACACACCCTCCCCCTTTGTAGTCCGTCTCGAGTCTGTTGTTGGCGCGGAACTGCCGCGCGCCGTACAAGTGCAGCAACGTGGAAGGAAAATACACCCCTGTGAAAAATCAACAGGGATAGAGAGCCAGCGCAGGATTGTTGTTTGATCCATCCTGTCGCTCCCCCTATCCAGTTTGTTGTCGTAACGATCGTCTAAGGAACCGCCCAAGAGGTTACACCCACCACGAACCATGAACCATCACGCGTTGTCGTGTCGTGTGCAGCGCCAGGGTAATTCCCGTGCTGCCGACGGACACGAACAAGTTTCCCCATCCTTGTGATTCCGTCTTCATCCGTGGTGATTTTCCAAGGAATCCCCCAAGAACGTACATTCACCACGAAGGAGGTAAACGAGGTAGCGCAAGTTGCGAACTTGCGCCGCACCTATTTTCCGAGGACCGAGCTCAATACAGGGCGTCGTTAGACGCCGCCAGAGGGTAGCCTGCGCGCCAGGAAGAATGAGCATGGATCACGGGCGGGAACGCCTGCGCTACATTCTCAAGGGAACCACCCATGTGCTTCGCGCTCGCCACGAAGCGTGAAAATGGTTATTTGCAGAGGAGTCGGGCGGCCACGGCGAGCCGCCCGTACAGGGTGGCTGTGGGCTCGCGTTTTTGCCAGGAAAGCGGGCAGGCCTGTATGGGGGCCTCGCTGTGGGCCCCCGCGTAGAATGCGTCTGAGCGGATAGGACCGAATTCTTCAACCCGCAATTGGTACTGTCCCTCTGTGTTCATCAGTGCTGTTTCCGAGGAATCGCTCAAATGTTATTTCAGAGCAATCGCCCATGTGCAAACGCACGGCACGAACGATGAAAATAGAATGCTTTCGTGAGGTTCGTGTGTTTCGTGGGCGATTTTCGGAGGAGTCGGGCGGCCACGGCGAGCCGCCCGTACAGGGTGGCTGTGAGCTCGCGTTTTTGCCAGGAAAGCGGGCAGGCCTGTATGGGGGCCTCGCTGTGGGCCCCCGCGTAGAATGCGTGTGAGCGGATAGGACCGAATTCTTCAACCCGCAATTGGTACTGTCCATCTGTGTTCATTAGTGGTGTTTCCGAGGAATCGCTCAAATGTTTTCAGAGCAATCGCCCATGTGCAAACGCACGGCACGAACGATGAAAATAGAATGCTTTCGTGAGGTTCGTGTGTTTCGTGGGCGATTTTCGTAGGAGTTCTACATGCCGTCCGGACGATGCCCAGAAACGATGAAAAACGCCACAGGCAGGAATGCCTGTGCCACTTTTTCTGAGGAGCATGATTGATCAAATCAGACTGCTTGGTCGTGGGCTTTTCATCCCGCAGCCAGACAATCGCGGTCAGGAGCGGCTCCGGCGCGCTGGCTTGACGGGGATCACGGCGATGCTCTCTCATGGCTTGGTGATCGCCACAGGACTCATCTCAGTGCCTTTGACGATCAATTATCTTGGCCAGGAACGCTACGGTGTTTGGTTAACCATCAACAGTCTTCTGAATTGGCTTGCCGTCGCCAACTTGGGGTTTAGCGGCAATGCATTGATCAACAGTTTAGCTGAAGCCAATGGCAAAGATGATCGTGAATTGGAACGAGAATTGGTGGCAACGGCTTTCTGGAGCCTGATCGGCCTGGCAGTGTTGCTGAGCGTGGTCTTTGCGGTGATATTCCCAATGATTTCGTGGCCGGCTGTGTTCAATGTCACATCGTCGGTGTCGTTAGGTGAGTTACACTGGGCTGTGATTCTGTCGCTAGCTGGCTTCGTGTTGATGTTTCCTCTGAACATCACCGGTACGATTTACCAGGGCTATCAAGCTGGCTACATCGGCAATGTATGGTCAATGGCCGGCAGCATTCTCTCGTTGATGGCGTTGGTTGGCGTCACGCGTTTTCAGGGTGGTCTTATCCATCTAGTTCTTGCAATGTTTGGTGTACGGATTCTGGTTCTGCTGGTCAATCTGGGCTACCTGTTTTGTTGGCAATATCCTTGGTTGCGTCCGCTGCCGAGCGCGGCGACCCGCCGTTCGTTTCGTCGGCTGTTGTCGTTGGGGAGTAAGTATCTAGTCGCGCAGGTGGCCGGGATTGGGATGTTCCATAGCCAGCCGATGATCATTGCGCAGGTATTAGGGCCGGTGCAGGTGGGTATTTTTAATGTTGCTCAGCGGTTGCTAACGTTGCCGTTGTTGATGATTCAACTCTTCGCGTTTCCACTGCTGTCGGCCTACGGCGAAGCGCACGCGCGGCAGGATTGGTCTTGGATTCGTCGCACGTTTTGGCGTTCGCTGATCATTTCGACACTGGTGGGAGTAGTCCTTGCTGTTGGTCTGGCTGCGTTCGTCGTGCCGATCATTCGGGTGTGGGCTGGTCCCGCGATGGTGCCCGAGCCGGGGCTGATCACGTGGTTGACTGTCTATGTGCTGGTCGCGGTGGTAGCGACGCCGGCTTCGGTGATGTTATATGGGCTGGAACGGGTCGGTGGTCAGGCGGTAGCAGCTTTGATCAACGCGCTGGGCACAATTCTGCTAGGAATTTGGTTCACGCGGGCGTGGGGATTATCCGGCACAGCGGCTGCGATGGCGCTCTCCTTAGCTGCGGTAAATCTCACTGTACAGTTCATCATGGTTAGATCGGCATTGCGTGCAATGGCATCTCAACAGCCTTCTGAGAGAACTGTGCAGCAATACGGGTTCAACTTCGATGTTGAAACTCGGCTGCATTGACTGCTTTTGATGATGATTAACGAGCTGCGTCAATCCTGGCACCTTCGCCGCTTGGCGGCGCAAAAACGGATGCAGTTATATGGATGGAAGCTTCAATATAGCCTGGCGCGAATGCGACTGAGTGAGTTTGGTCTAAGCCGCCAGAATGATAATCCCGACTCAGTCACGATGGTGCAGAATTGTTTGCCCAATACGGGTGGTCTGCCGGTGGACCCGATGCTTGACACCCCACAGAGTATCTTGTCGTCCGTTATAAATCCTGCTTGTCGCAGTGCCAACGTTGCCGGTTTTGAAGGATTGGCGCTGGATGACGGCTTGGTGTTCACCGACGAATACAAACACTTCAGTTATTTTAGGCTGGCGAAAGCCATTGGCTGGATTGCGCGAGATCAGTTGAGGCGCTCCCGAGGTTCACTGTTAGAACTGGGCTGTGGCGGTGGGGACCTCTTCAGGTTCCTTCGCCTCTTTGGGTTCAATCAGTATATCGGAGTGGATGGCAATCCGGTGGCGCTGCGCTACAGTCCGCACGTTCAAGGTTATGAACGCCACTTTCGTCTTTTGAATCTTCAGCAAGAAATTGATTTCAGAATGCTGTTTGATGTGGTTTGCTCGTTTGAAGTGTTGGAACATATCCCGGAAGCGCAGCTCGATCATTTCATCAAAACGATTCGGAATCATTTGGGGTCCCACTCGCTGTTTCTTGGCACGGCTTCATTGCAAAGTGGGTTAGATGTGCACGTGACCGTTCGCCCTCGCTCTTTTTGGTTAGAGCAGTTTCGGCGATTTGGGCTGGCGCCCCATCCCAAGCATCGAGTGTATGAACAGCTCCTTGCCACTCATCACCCGTTCAACTGGGATGCGAGCAATACCAACGTATTCGCGTTGAGCGTGGTCAATGAGTGACATGAGCTTTTTGGTCAGTTGCTGATTCATCTTTCTCCGCGTCGGTCAAGCTCAGGCAAACACGCATGAGTCGCATGAGAGCGCAGTCGTCATCAATCAGTTTTTTTCATAGTCACATTTCGCCTCGCGCGATCGAGTTGGTCACCGAGGTGCTGCATTCCGGTTGGGTCAATGAGGGCGAGATGGTCAGGAGGTTCGAAGCAAGCCTGACCGACGTGCTTGGCCTACGTCATCCGGTGACGGTCAACAGTGGGACCTCCGCCTTACATCTGGCGCTGGCGCTGTCGGGTGTACGTCCGGGCGATGAAGTGATCCTGCCGGCTCAGACGTTCGTGGCCACCGGCCTGGTTGTTCTCATGCAAGGCGCAACGCCGGTTTTTGCTGATATTGATCCGCTGACGGGTGTCATCTCGCCTGAATCCATCGCCGAGAAGATCACGCCGCGTACACGGGCGGTGATACCGGTGCATTGGGGTGGCTACCCCTGTGACCTTGATGAGATTCATGCCATTGCTGCTGCGCACGAGTTGAGCGTCATTGAGGATGCAGCCCACGCGTTGGGCGCGACCTATAAGGGACGCCCAATCGGCGCGATTTCTCGATTCACCGCGTTTTCGTTTCAGGCCATCAAGCATCTGACGACCGGCGATGGAGGGGCGCTCTGTTGTCAGAATGAAGAGGACGCTAAGGCGGCGGTTGCACGACGTTGGTTCGGCATGGACCGAGCCGCGCGTCAACCCAGTTTGCTTGGCGCTCGCGGCATAGACATCAAGACCCTTGGTTACAAGTACCACATGAACAACGTCGCAGCGGCCATCGGACTGGGCAATCTGGAAGACTTTCCGGCCCGATTGGCGCGTCGCCGGCAGATTGCCGCCTTTTATCGCAGCGAACTTGAGCATTGCGCCGGTCTGCAGCTCCTGCAACTGAAACCGGATCGTGAGCATGCCTATTGGTTGTTCACGTTGCTAGTAGACCGACGAGAAGATTTCGTTCGCCGCTTGGCCGAACGGGGCATTCCCACGTCCGTCGTTGACTTGCGCATTGACCAAAACAGTGTTTTTGGCGGGCCACGAGCTTTACCAGGCCAGGCAGAGTTCGATCAACGACAAATCTCTATCCCACTGCATGAGAACTTGAGCGATTCTCAAGTTGAGTGGATTGTCGAAGCGATCAAAGAAGTCGCTGGGTAGTGCCCCTGTGGTGAGACGGAGGACGGCAGTGGACAATAAAGCTCAGAAACCGCGCCTTCCTGTGAGGCTTCGTCTGGCTCAAAACAACGCAGACGATAGCCGGCGATTTTGTGAGCTTTCCAATGCTCTCTATGTGCGGAAAGTTGATGAGGCGTACTACCGCTGGCAATTTTTCGACACGCCGTTTCCCAGTTTATTGATGATGGCCATGACCGAAGATGACCAACTGGCTGGATGTTACGCTTACCATCTCCGCTCACTGGCTGCAACCGGCGAGCCGTTGGCTATGGCATTGGACATCATGGTCGCCCCGCAATTTCAGAGGCAGGGTGTTTTTCGAGCGTTGGCCCATGAAGCCTTAAGCCAGATGCAACGCTACAACCCTGTGGCGGCTTACGTCATGGCCAATGAACGCGCAGATCAAGCACACGTGCATGGATTAGGATGGAGACGGGTTAATCGCTTGGCCGATTGGATATGCTCCACGGCGACTGTTGCCGACGCTGAACGGCACGGCGTCAGTGTAATCCCCATCCGTATGCTGACACCGGACGACGAGCAATTCATCAACCAGGTTGAGCAATCTCGCCGCAGCAAACAGCTCTTTGCTTTTTCGCGCAGCGCCGTATTGTTGACATGGCGTTTCCTACGGAATCCCCGATATGCTTATGAGCTGTTTCGCTGTGAGCATCGTGGCCATCTGTTTGGATTCCTCGTGCTCAAGACGTTCCGTGATCCTGTGAGTGGACAAGGCCTGGGCGATATAGTGGACCTGATATGGGCTGAGGATGATCCCGACGTCTTGTCGCAAATCCTTAAATTTGCTTTGAACTATTTCCATCGTCGCCGGCTCGATAGAGCGGTAGCGTGGTTTCAGACCAACACCGTTCTTGATCAGGTTGGGGAAGCACTCGGATTTGCGCCGACCGATCGTTATCGCAACCTGTGTTGTTCAGTCTTGAATGAAGATTATCTTGCGTTGGAAGAAGCCAGCCGCTGGTTTCTCACGCCGGCAGATACGGACCTCTACTAGTGAAATGTTGTGAGACTTTGCCGGCAGGTTCATCATCGCTCATGATTCAGACCAGCGCGCGCCAAAATAATCGTCGTGGAAAGACCCGTGTTTGTTGAATACCGGCTCGTGTTTTTTCAGGATATTTTCAGCCTGAGTCTCTGACCCTGTTATGTTCGAGCGAGTTCTTCTCATTGACTCCGGGATGAAGAACCTGGGCGGGCACAATTTCACCTACACCCGCGCCGTGCAAGCCGCCTTTGAGCAGCGCGGCTACATGGTGACGGTGTTCACCAATAAGCAATTGCCCGATGAAGTCGTCAACGCGACCGGGTATCGTCCGGTGTTCACTTATGGCGCGTATGATTTTCCACAAGGGCGCAGTCGTGTGGTTCGTCTGCTGCGCCTTTACCAGCAGGCGCGCGTCTATCGTCAGGAGTTAGAATCGGCGCTTGCGCCGGCGTGCGCCGATCATTACTCGCTGATCTTTTGCCACACGGTGAACGATTTTGAGTTGATTGCCTGGAGCGATTACGTCTCACGACACCCGCTGGCAGGGCATTTGATGATACTGCTACGTCACACGCACGGCTTTCGGTCGTGTCATCCGCTGAAGCTCTCCTGGCATCCCTACTGGCGGATCAAGCCGCACTACCTGAATGCTCTGTATACTCGGCTTGGTGGCCGGTTCACGCTGTTAACCGATAGTGAGTTGTTGACCGAAGATTTTGCCAGCATGTACCGGCATCGCATCGTGACGGTGCCGATCCCCGTTTCCGAACAATTACTGAACGCTCATGCCGAGGGCGATCGCTCGAGCGCGTCGCTGCACGTGCGTGAGAACGTGAATCGAGCCGGCGGCTTGTGTATCGGCTACATGGGCGACGCGCGTGGCGCGAAAGGTTTTCATCTGATGCCAGGGCTGGTCAGGCAAGTGTTAGCTGAAACCGACGAAGGCATCCGATTTGTGATTCAATGCCCGCCCTCCGCCAGCGGAGCCAACAACGGGCAACCGGCTGAGGAGACCGTCCAATTAGAGCAATTACAGCAGGTGGCACACGCTGCCCCAACGCGCGTCACATTGATTGCCGAGCGATTAACCGAGCGCGATTACGCTCAATTGTTTCATCATCTGGATATCGTTGTGTTGCCCTATCTGGCCGATTATTATGCTCACGGCACAGCCAGTATCTTTGCCGAGGCGCTGGCGTTGGCCAAGCCCGTGGTTGTTCCAGCCGGCACGTGGATGGCGCGTGAGCTGGCCAAATCCGGCGGTGGCGAAACGTTTCAGAGCGGCAATGTAGTGGATTTAACGGCAAAAGTTTTGCAGGTCATTCGCCGATACGAGCATTACGCGACGAAGGCTCAATCCTTCAGCGCCGCTTGGCGAGCGTTTCATAATCCACACACGCTAGTTGATCTGTTGTTACAGGAGAGTCAGGCGGCGACCAACGAACGGCGGCACGGCTGTATTTCGTGAGCATGAGCGTGGTGATGTTGAAGTGGCGATGAGGCTGAAGAGCATGCGTTGTGTAGCGCAGTTGTGTTTCGTGAGCGTCGCCATGCCGCTGCCGCGTAGCGGCCCATTCAGGTTAGCCGTGCACTTCAGTGGATGGGAAGGGGAGGAGCGCAACTCCACAAAGGTGTGCCGTCATGTCAGCGACGGGTGAAATGGCTGGTCAATCATCGCTGAGGCGACAAGGAAGGCGTGAGGATACGTCATTCACAGCGCTGAACCGCTGGGCTAAGATCAGACAGCCGCTCTGCGGCAGAAGATGGACAGACACACTTCAACGAATTTGGGACAGTGAACGATGACGCAGTCCGAGACATCCCTAACAAGTTCTTTTTGGCACGGCAAGCGCGTCCTGGTGACCGGCGCCAGCGGCTTTGTTGGTCGAAACCTCATGCCGTTGCTGGAGCAGACCGGTTGCCAAATCATCGCGCCGACGCATCAAGACTATGACCTGCTGGAGCAGGATCAAGTTCGCCGACTGCTGGCCGATACGCAACCGCACATCGTGTTTCATCTGGCCGGATTGATCGGCGGCATCCTGGCCAACAAGCGATACCCTGCCGACTTCTTTTATCAAAACCTGCTGATGAGCACGATGATGTTACACGAATCATGGAAAGTCGGCGTGGAGAAATTCATCACGTTGATCGGCGGTTGCAGCTATCCGGCGCGCGCGCCCAGCCCGATTGCCGAGACCGAGCTGTGGAACGGCTATCCGCAGCCGGAGAGCGCCCCCTATTCGCTCGCTAAGAGCATGAGCGTCTTGCAGGCTCAAGCCTATCGCCAGCAGCACGGCTTTAACGCCATCGTGCTGGTTCCCGGCAATCTCTATGGACCGCACGACAATTTCGATATGGAAAGTTCTCACGTCGTTCCGGGCTTGATCCGTCGGTTCTACGAAGCCCGCCGAAGCGGTCAGCCGGAAGTGATCGCGTGGGGCACCGGTCGGCCTGTGCGCGATTTCATCTTTGTTGGAGATGCCTGTGAGGCCATCATGCTCGCAGCGGAAAATTACAACGATGGTGAGATCATCAACCTCTCATCCGGCGTGCCGACCACGATCCGCGAGCTGGTAGAAACGATTGCCGAGCTGATTGGCTATCGGGGTCATGTTCGCTGGGATTCGTCCAAGCCGGATGGCCAGATGGTCAAACAGTTCGACGTGACGCGGATGCAGGAGTGGCTTGGCTATCATTGCCGAACGCCGTTGCGCGAAGGATTGAAGAAGACGATTGATTGGTTTGAAGCCAACTACGCTACTGCGCGGTTGAAAGTGAGTGTAGGCGAGTGACCGTGATCGGCGCGAGATGACTCGGTCTGCGGCATGCGCGGGATTGGCATTCGCATGAATCAAGGAATTGAGAGACGAATTTTCTGTGTGCACGGTCATATCAATACCGAGAAGATCAGACGGATCATGGCTGTGCCGGAGACGTATCGAAGCGTGGCAGCGTTTTTGGCGGGCGAGCTTGACGGGTCGCGTTAACCTGAGAAGGTGGCATGAGTGTGATACAGATCAGTGTGATCATTCCGACGCATAATCAGCCTGCCAAGCTGCAGGAGACGCTGGCCGGCCTCAGGCAACAGACCATGCCGCCCGCGAACTATGAGGTCATTGTTGTTGATGATGGCTCGGCGCCTCCCGTCGTCCTGCCGGAGAAGCTGGATGGTTTGCGTTGTGTCTTGCTCCGTTTGGAAGGGGTTGAGCGCTCAGCAGCGCGCAATCGAGGCGCGATGTTAGCTCAAGGCGAGCTGCTCATTTTTCTTGATGATGATATGCGGGTTTCAAGCGATTTCCTATCGGCGCATTGGCGAGCGCACCGGCAGTGGCCTGAGGCGCTGTTAGTCGGCAGCGTGCGGTTGCCGGATGAAGCCTTGAAGCATCCGTTTGGCCGGTTTCGTCAGCGCCTAGAACGGCAAGGAGCGCCGCGCCAGCGCGGGTTGACGGCCCAGGCCAATTTTTGTACTGCTGCCAATATGGCCATTTCGCGCTCTCGGTTTGAGGCATTGGGCGGATTCAATCCTGCGCTCCACAGTAGCGAAGACCAGGACTTTGCGCTGCGCCATACGGCCGGTGGCGGTCAGATCGTCTATGTCCCCGAAGCCGACGCCGTTCATCGTGACGATGCGCTGGATATTCGCCGCTACTGCCGTCGCGTCGAGTGGGGCATGCAAGAGATGCTGCCCTTTTGCCACCGCTATCCGAACTGGCCGGACAATGTTCAGCGCGAGCGCGTCAATGGTCCGGTGCGCTGGGGACGCGAGCCAGTTTGGCACAGCGCGCGCAAGCTGATCAAAGCCATGCTCTCGCGCTGGCCGATGATCGAAGGTCTCTTCGCCGTGACCTGGCTCCTTGAACGGTCGCGGCCTGAAAGTCATTTTCTGGATAGGATGTACCGCGTGTTGCTTGGCGTTCACCTCTTTCGCGGGTATCGAAAGGGGCTGAAACGGTATGGCGTCGGGCCTGCCCCGCCGCCCCGGTTCGCTCAAACAGTCGAATAGAGGCAACGCGAGACCAGGGAATCGCCCATGAGCTCCGCGCTCGTCGCACACAATGAAGAGGACTCACACGCAGACACGGAGGGCACGGAGAGGCTCTCAGTTGGCCGGTCTTTGTGTTCTTAGTGGCTCGGTGAGGAAATGATTTTCACAGGAATCGCCCATGAGCTGCGCGCTCGTCGCACACAATGAAGAGGACTCACACGGAGACACGGAGGGCATGGAGAGGCTCTCAGTTGGCCGGTCTTTGTGTTCTTAGTGGCTCGGTGAGGAAATGACTTTCACAGGAATCGCCCATGAGCTCCACGCTCGCTACGAATGATGAAAATACTCTTTCGTGAGGTTCGTGTGTTTCGTGGGCTATGTTCAAGGGAGGCCAAGCATCTCAGCGTCATTTTTGTCTTGTTGTCTTGCATAGCGCGCTCTGCACGCGAGCGACGGTTTGATAGCCAGTCCAATGCAACGGGTACTCCATTTTGCTCAGGATAGCGACACCAGCGGGTTTTTCCCGCAACTGGCGCGGTGGCATGACCGCCGTCGTTATCGCATGTACTTCGGGACGCTCAACCCGATGGCGCCTTGGTTGCGGGATGAGATGGAGTCGCAAGGCGTTCACTGCTTCAGTTGCGATGCTCGGCGCCGCGTCCAGTATCCGTTCGCTCTGCTGCGGCTGGCGCGGTTCTTGCGTCGCGAGCGGATTGATATTTTGCATACGCATCTGTTTGAGCCGTCGGTGATCGGTTTGCTGGCCGGGACGCTGGCGGGCACGAACTTGCGCATCATGACGCGCCACTACTCGGATTACCACACGCGCATCAATAAGCGATGGCACGTGCGATTGGATCAGATGTGCACGCGGCTGAGCCACAAGGTGATTGCCGTCTCGCAGCACACGGCGGATCACATGCTGGCTGGAGAACAAGCGCCGCCTGAAAAGCTGCATGTCGTTTTGAACGGCATTGACTTCGCTCGCGTCAGGCTTTCGGACAATTATGACCGCGACAGATGGAGGCAGGAGTTTGTCGAGGAAGGAACGCATTTGCTGTTGATCGCCGCGCGGTTGCACCCGGAGAAAGGCTACGAATACCTCTTCGAGGCAATGGCAAAGTTGAAGCATCGCTTCAACGGGAAGATCAAGCTATTGGTGGCCGGCAAAGGCGCGCTGCTGGAGCATTATCAGCGGATGGTTTGTTCGCTTCAGTGCGATGATGTAGTGACTTTTCTTGGTTTCAGAAAAGACCTACCTGATGTGATGGCGGCGGTTGATCTGTTTGTGTTGCCGAGCGTCGCTGAGGCTTTTGGGCTGGTGTTGGCCGAGGCGCTATATCTGGGCACGCCGGTGGTGGCCACGCGCGTTGGCGGCATACCTGAGATTGTGGACGATGGCGTAGATGGTGTGCTCGTGCCGCCGGCGGACAGTGAGGCGCTGGCCGATGCCATCGCGGAGCTGCTCAATGATCCGGCGCGTCGGCGGCAGATGGCCGGCGCTGGCCGTCACAAGGTCGTCAGCCGATTTCAATTCAACCAGATGGTGCGCGCATACGAAGCCATTTACGCACGGCTTATCACGACAGGTCGTGACGTCGAGCTAGAACACGTCGGCGATCATCTTCATGGGTAACACGCCGGATTTGTGGGAGCGCGTCACTCTCATGACTTCAAGCCGGGAGCTGGCTGTGCTGGTGCTTTCGTGCGATGCATTCGCCGACGCTTGGACTCCATTCTTCAACATGTATTTCACTTATTGGCCTGATTGTCCCTACACCATTTATCTTTGCAGCGAGACGGTGGACTACGAGCATCCGCGAGTAAAAACAATCAAGCCGGGACGTCAGCTTCAATGGTCGGCGCGTCTGCAATGGGCCTTAGCGCAGATAAGCGAGGAGTACCTGATTTTTCTGCTTGAAGATTACATTTTCTTGAAGCCTGTCAGCACTGAGCGGATCGAATATCACCTCGACGTGCTCAAAAAGACTCGTTCATGTTACCTGCGATTGTTTCCTTGTCCTGGCCCGGATGAGCCATTGGCGGGGTATCCGGGCATCGGCGTCATCAGAGCGGGCAGCCCGTATCGCAATTGTACGCAAGCCGCCATCTGGAAGAAGGATGCGCTACTGGCCATCCTTGACCCGAATGAAAGCGTTTGGGATTTTGAACTGATTGGCGTCAAGCGCGCCGAGCAATTAGACGGCATGTTCCTGTGCGTTGAAATTGATGAAAAAGGCGACCCACTGGAAGAAGGCGATTATCCGATCACTTATTTCTGCACGGGTATCAATCGCGGCAAATGGCGACGCGAAGCCGTCAAGATCATTCGCCGGCACGGCTTCGATGTAGATTTAACAAGACGCGCGCAAGAAACGCGCCGAGAGATGTACATGCGGATGTTGTGGCGCCAATATTGCAAGCTGCGGCGAATCTCACCGATTACCTATACATGAGTGGTTTGTTGAAAGCGAGCGTCTGCTCAGCTTGTGTTGTTCAATTTGCCTGCGTGGCTGCCTCGTAGCCGTAGATTGAGTTGAAAGCGAGCGTCAGATCAGCTTGCTTTGTCCGATGGTGCAGTGATGACAGCATCTCTGCGTCTGTTGCGGTTGGCCAAACCGGTCGTTGAACGGTTTCCACGTTTGGCTGCCGCGTATCGTTTGTGGCGCGACAGCCGGTTTGTGCCTGAACAGGCGCGGATGACGCCGTTAGGCTTCAAATTTAGCGGCAATCCGGCGATGGAGCAGGGCCTTCACGAGCCTGAAGAAGTGCAACTGGTCAGAGAGTACCTTGGCGAGGCTGATGTGTTTGTGAACATCGGCGCCAATATCGGCTACTACTGCTGCCTGGCTCTGAGTCTGGGCAAGCACACGATTGCGTTCGAGCCGATTGAGATGAATTTGCGGTATCTGTACGCCAACGTTCAGGCGAATGGCTGGGAGGATAATATCGAGGTGTTTCCTCTGGCGCTGAGTAATAAGACAGGCTTGACCTACTGCTATGGGGGTGGCACTGGCGCGTCGCTCATTGCCGGGTGGGCCGGCACAACGAATCGCGTGCGGCGCGTCGTGCCGGTTTCCACGCTCGATTGTGTGTTAGGAAATAGGCTCGCCGGACAGCGATGTTTCTTCCTGGTTGACATCGAAGGCGCAGAGAAATTCATGCTGGAAGGCGCAGTGAATCATCTGCGGATGAAGCCACCGGCAATTTGGATGGTCGAAATCTCGATCAACGAGCATCAACCGGCGGGCTTGAGCATCAATCCGCATCTGCTGGCCACATTCCGGATGTTTTGGCAAAACGGCTACAAGGCTCGAACGGCCACGAGAGAGTTCGTTGAAGTTCGAGAAGAAGATATTGTGGCCATCGCCGAGAGCGGACGTGATAGCTTGCACACGCATAATTTTCTTTTTCTTCCAAACCGCTAGGGAGCGTGAATGTCTGTCGCCATCGTCACAGGCTCATCAGGGTTGATCGGCAGCGAGACGGTCGGCTTCTTGCACGACCAGGGAATGACCGTCGTCGGACTGGACAATGACATGCGCGCTTATTTTTTCGGCCCTGAGGCTTCGACCAGTTGGAATACCGAGCGGTTGAAGCGATTGTACCGACGCTTCATCCACACAGACCTGGATGTCCGCGATCAGGACGGCGTCTTCCGTTTGTTCACTCAATATGGTCACGATGTGACGTTGGTCGTCCATACGGCGGCGCAGCCAAGCCACGATTGGGCAGCCCGCGAGCCGTTCACCGACTTCACCATCAACGCCAACGGCACGCTCAACCTGCTGGAGGCTACGCGCCGATTTTGCCCGGACGCCACGTTTATTTTCACTTCGACCAATAAAGTCTATGGCGACACACCGAACCGGCTCCCGTTGATTGAGCACGAGACGCGCTGGGAACTCTCACCTGAGCATCCTTATGCCGAGCACGGCATAGACGAGAGCATGACGATAGATCACTCGATGCACAGCTTGTTTGGCGCCAGCAAAGTCGCTGCTGACGTCTTGACGCAGGAATACGGTCGCTATTTCGGCCTCAAGACAGGCATCTTTCGCGGCGGATGTTTGACCGGACCGCTGCATGCCGGCGCTGAGCTGCATGGTTTTCTGGCCTACCTGGTCAAATGCGCCGTCACCGGCACGCCCTATACGATCTATGGCTACAAGGGCAAGCAGGTGCGCGACAATATCCATTCATTTGATCTGGTCAATGCGTTCTGGCACTTTTTCCAACATCCACAAGAGGCAGCCGTGTATAACATCGGCGGCTCACGCTTCAGCCACTGCTCGGTTTTGGAAGCCATTGAGCTGGTGCAGCAGATGTGCGGACGGGAAGTTCACTACACGCTCTCGGACCAAGCGCGCGCGGGCGATCATATCTGGTGGATCAGCGACGTGCGCAAGTTTCAACGCAATTATCCTCAGTGGACTTATCAGTATGATTTGAAGCGCATCCTGCAGGAGTTGATTGACCATGTGAGCCAGCGAGTCGCCGATGGCGTTCCTTTGTAATCTGTTTCGTTGGCCGCCGTGCGCACGAGAGCGAATACGTTGATCCGATTGAGTCAGTCAAAAGATGCCCACGCCTGAGCCACAGGTTTCGGTTGTTATCCCAACTTATAATTGCGCTGCGTATCTCGGCGAGGCAGTGGAAAGCGTGTTAGCTCAGACCTACCGTGATTTCGAGGTGGTGGTCATTGATGACGGCTCGACCGATGAGACAGAAGCGATGATGCGCCGGTATGGGCCGCCGGTGCGATATTTTCGCCAACCGAATCGGGGCGTCGCCCTGGCGCGCAATCATGGCATTGAGCAGAGTCGTGGCCGTTATGTTGCGTTCCTGGATGCCGACGATACCTGGATGCCACAGAAGCTGGAACGACAATTGGTAGCGCTGGCCGGGCAGCCGGCGTATCGAGCCTGCTATTCAGCATTCGTCACCATGACATCTGACCGGCGCCCGCTCGGCGTCAGGCGCAGTCAGCGGCGCGGTTCAGTGTGGCACGACCTGCTGCTTTACGGAAATCTGATCGGCACGCCCAGCACCGTGCTGTGTGAACGTTCATTGGCGCTGGCCGCAGGGGGCTTCGATCCGTTGCTCAGTTTAGGCGCTGATTGGGATATGTGGATTCGGCTGGGTGCGCTGACAGAGTTTCTCTATGTGGATGAGCCGCTGGTCTGGTATCGGGAGCATGGCGCGAACATGAGTCGAGACGCGGCATTGCTGGAGCGCGATAGTCTGCGTGTGCTCCAGAAGGGATTTGCCATGGCTGCGCTGCCGGAATCACTTCGGATGCAGCGCCGCGCGGCCTTTGCTCGCAATTATATGGTGCTGGCCGGAACGTATTTTCACGCGCGACGCTATGGGGATTTCTTGCGGTGTGCCGCGCGCGCGGTGGCGTTGGATGTGAAACAGGCGAGCTACTTGGCCGCGTTTCCGCTCCGATGGCTGTCTCGCCGGCGAAGTCACCTCGGCAGTGAAATCGGTTAGCCGACTGGCGGACAAGAGAAGTCGAATGGAGCAAGCTTGTGAAGAGTGTGGCTGCACCTAAGGTTCTCTACATTGTCTACTGGGGCGCTGCCGAACCGCTCGGTCAGTCGCTTGTGCTGCCGGCAGTGAGGCGATTGGCAGCGTTGGGCGCAGAGCTGACGCTGGTGACATTCGAGAAACCGGCCGATGCCGCCAATCGTGACGAAATGACCCGCATTCGCCGGCTGCTTCAGCAAAGCGGCGTGCGCTGGGTGCCGCTCCGGTATCATAAGCGTCCGAAGTGGCCGGCCACAGCCGTTGACGTAACTCACGGATGGATGCGCGCCATTCTTGAACGGATGCGCAATCGGCCTGAGATCATTCATGCGCGCACGTTCATTGGCGGGCTGATTGGACTGGCTCTTGCGCCGGTCATCGGCGCCAAACTCGTATATCACAACGAAGGATTTTATCCCGATGAGCAGGTGGACGGCGGCGTGTGGAGAGCTAATTCCATGCCGCACCGTTTGGCAAAATTCTTGGAGCAGCGAATGTATGCCCGCGCCGATGGCATCATCGCTATGTCGCGCCGAGGCAAGCAAGTCATTGAGTGTTTGCCCGCGGTCGCACGCAATCGCACGCCGGTGATCGTCGTGCCCAGTTGCGTAGATTTGGAACGCTTCCGATGGAATGGGTCAAGAGCGGTCGTTGCGCGCGACTCGCTCCGATTGATTTACATCGGCAGCGTTGGCGCACGCTACCTCCTGGACAAAATCGGACGCTTTGCTGCCGTCGTGTTTCGGGATGTGTTGCCGGGGCATTTACGGATTCTGACCAAGGCCGACGGGGAGCTAGTTCGTTCCATGCTTGCAGCCGGTGGTTTATCGGCTGAGCAATGGTCGGTCGGGAGCGTTCCGCATGCGGCGATGCCTGAACAACTGGCCGGGCAGCACGCCGGGCTGTTCTTTCTGGCTCAAGGGCTGAGCGAGCACGGTTGCTCGCCCACCAAGATCGGAGAATACTGGGCAATGGGGTTGCCGGTGATTACCACGCCGAATGTCAGCGACACCGATCAGATCATTGCCCATCGGCGCGTGGGTGTGATTGTGCATGAGCATACGGATGCAGCCTATCGGCGAGCTGGCCACGCGCTTCTCTCATTGTTGAATGATCCTGAGTTGCCCGAGCGTTGCCGTCAAGCGGCTGAAGCGCATTACGCGCTGGAGCCAGCGTGTCAACGCCAGATGGAGCTATATGACCACCTCCTTTCTCGATCCGCTACGAGTCATAAGCGAGAATGGCGGATTGAGAATGGCGGATTGAGGATCGAGGATTGATCGAGGATCGAGGCTTGAGAGTTGATCGAGACTTGAGAGCTGGTTGAGGCTTGATTGAAGCATGAGGGCTAATTGAGGCTTGATTGAAGCATGAGGGCTGTTTGAGGATCGCCTCACGAATCACGAATCACGGATCACGAACACGAACCGCGAACCAATGACCTCATCCGTTCATCGCGTGCTGGTCGCTATTCCGGCGTACAACGAGCAGGCCACGATTGGCGCTGTGGTGCGTCGTGTGCAAGAGGCGTTGCCGGAGTTTGATCTGCTTGTCGTGAATGATGGCTCGCAGGATCAGACTGAGGCGATCGTGCGAAGTCTTGGTGTAGACACGGCGACTCATTTGTGTAATCTCGGTTATGGCCGCGCCGTTCAAACGGCTATCAAGCATGCGCTGCGGAACGGCTATGACACGTTGATCACGCTGGATGCCGACGGGCAGCATCGGCCTGAACAGATTCGCCGCATGTTTGAGGCATTCGTCAATGACGGCTGGGATTATCTGGTCGGCTCGCGGTATGTTCAGGCGCATGATTACCGGGGCGCGCCGCTGGGACGCCGCGTGGGTATGCAGTTGTTTTCGTGGCTCACCAAACTCTTTGTGGGACAGCGCATCTACGATACGACGTCAGGGTTGAAGATCATGCGTCGCACAGTGTTTGAGCCGCTGACTGAGTGGCACTTTGTGGATTTTCATGCCGAAGCCATTGTCTATTTGTGGCGGCTTGGATTTCGTATTGGCGAGTATCCAATCACCGTAGATGAGCGCCAGCACGGTCAATCCATGTATTCACTGGTCAGTCATGTCGCTTATCCGTTGAAAACGTCTACGATGATCTTGTTAGGAACGATTCAAGCTGACCTGACGCGGAGGAAACAACGATGACGCTTCATGGTATTGTGATGATTAACCTGATGGCCGCTGTGCTCGTGCTGTGGGTATTAAACCTGGTGCGACGCGGACGGCTCTATGTTGGTTACGGTGTTCTGTTCATTGTCGTGTCGGTCTCTACAGCCGTAATTGTCTCTGTGCCTGAGCTGCTCATGTTGGTGACGCGGCTGGTCGGCGCCGTCTATCCCGTCTCGGCGTTAACGCTGCTGGCATTTGGCTTCATTGCTTTCATGTTTGTTTACATTTTGACGCAACTGACGATTGTGTCGAATCGGTTGGCGACGGTGGTGCAGGAATTAGCGTTGCGGCAGGCCAACGAGCAAGCCGAGACAGTGAATCGGTCACAATAAGCTGTGGAGACTGGTTCAGACGAATGACACCTGTACTTGAGCTGGGGTGCGTGCCGCGAGCGGATGATCCGCTCATCGCGCTTGATGGTGTGAGCTTGCTGTGATGTTTGCTAGAGGGCGTGTGCCGCGAGCGGATTATCCGATCATCACGGTGCTGACACTGGTGGCGATCTACCACCTGACGTTGTTAGATCGAGGCACATGGTCATGGCCGGACGAGCACCTTTACACCGATGCGCTGAACGCTGTCGCTCATGCTCTGAACCTGGACGTGGCCGGATTTTGCAAATCGCTGACCGGTTTCGGCGCGCGACCGGCAGAAGCGACGTTGCGGCTCGCGCCGGCGGCCATTCAAACCTTGTTCGACAAGTTATGGGGCGTCTCGCCGTTCAATCCGCAATCGTTGCGCATTGCCGCCGCGCCAAACATCCTCGTCTCATTTTTGCTGGGGCTGGTCTTTTACAAGCTTGCGTTGTTGTTTTACGAGGGCGAGCGCTGGACGGCTACATGGGCCACGAGCGTTTATGCGTTGCTGGTCAGCAGCAATGTCTATATTCGGCACGTCGTGCCGTACGACACGGCGCTGCTATTTGGGTTGCTCGCGTTATATTGGTTGTTGAACAGCCGGATGAGCGAAACCTCGTTGAACAAGAAGCGGTGGGTCATGGCTGGGCTTTTATCCGGCGTGAGTCTGCTCGCGTATCCGGTGGTGTTCTTGTTGTATCGTCCTGCGGGGTTGGCGGCAGCGACCTTCTGTTTGATCTGTCTGATTGGTTCGCTGCGGATGATGGCTGGTGATGGTGTTGCATCAGAGAATCGGCGATGGATCATCACGGGTTTGCTGGCCGGTTTCGGGCTTGCTCTCTATCCGGCTTACTATGCGTTTCCGGGCGCGTTATTGGCGATCATTGTGTTGGGGAAAACGGAGCCGCCCTACATTGGGTTTTCGTGGGCGCGGCTGCGGGCGGGCGCGTTGTATGGATGGTCTGTGTTGTGCGTGGTCTTCTTTTATGAAGTGGTGGCGCGGCTGGGCGGCGAGTCGTATCTGGGATGCGCGTACCGGTTGTCCAGGACGATTACGCAGGGAAGTTTTGAGGAAGCTTATGTGTTCCTTCCGCGGTTCTTCGTTGAGGTCGAGCGAGCCATTGGCGTGCTGTTGCTGGTGCTGGCGCTCGCCTATTTTGTCACGCTGCTCTGGCGGTTGGGCAAGCGCGTACCATTGTCTTGGTCGCAGGCGGCGTTGGCGCTCTGCTGCATGGTGCTGACCGGCGTTTATCTGGTCTATGCCACGCAGTCGGTCTTTCTCCAGAAGATGGTGTTCACCGGACGGTACATTCACTTCTACATTCCATTCGTGGTGTGGGCGGCGATTGCTGCCTTGAGACAAATTCCTATGACGCGCTGGCGACGCTTGGCGTATGCAGGTACAGTCCTCGTCTCCGTGTATTCCTTCATCGGGTTCGTGCGGGAGTATCGCGAGCTGGCCTACCCGATCAACGTGCTCTACGATCACGGCATTCGTTGGGAAGATGTCGTGGAGGAGAACAAGGTGTATGAAACGAGCGTCATCCCCGGTTGGGCTTACACGCTGCCGGCCAAGGGATTTTGCGGTCAAGCCAATTATGTGACAGAGAAGCATGAGAGGCGTTACTTGCTTGTGAACTTCGGTCACTTCGATATGGCAGGCGGGTTTGCGCCTTATCATCCGCCAAGCGATGCGCAATTGATTTACAAGAAACGGCACTTTCTGGTTTTCTCGGCTTCTCGTTTTGAGGGCTACACTCTGACTCGACGCCGCGATATGAAGGAAAGGGATTATCACGTGAGGATATACAAGCTTCCTGATGCCCCGTGATAGGCTGGAGGTCAGGCACGATATGGTCTCTTCAATTTCGGTCGTCATACCGGTTTACAACAGCGAGTTGACGCTCGCGCCGCTGGTCGCCCGTTTGGAACCGGTGTTGGCCAGGGAGGCGAGGGCATTCGAAATCATTCTGGTCAATGATGGAAGCCACGATCAGAGCTGGAATGTCATCCGCGAGTTGGCCGTGCAACATGCGTGTGTTCGTGGGATCAATCTGATGCGCAATTACGGGCAGCATAATGCGCTGCTTTGTGGCATCAGGCAAGCGAAGTACGGGGTGATCGTCACGATGGATGATGATTTGCAGCATCCGCCGGAGGAAATCCCGAAATTGTTGGAGAAGATGGCTGAAGGGTATGACGTGGTCTACGGTGTGCCTAGGAAGTTGCCTCATTCATTTGCACGCAATCTGCTTTCGAAGCTTTCCAAGCGCGTATTGTCTTGGACAATGGGCGTCAAGAGCCTGCGTGACATCAATGCCTTTCGCGCCATCCGAACGGAGTTACGTCGGGCGTTTTCCAATTACCAGAGTCCGCAATTGCTACTGGATGTGCTGCTGTCGTGGGGGACAACGCGGTTTGGCGTCGTTGTGGTTGACCATTGCCCGCGACAGCTCGGCAAATCCAACTATACGTTACGCAAGCTTGTTAATCAGTTATTGCTCATACTGACGGGCTTTAGCACAGCGCCGTTGCGACTAGCCAGTTTAGTGGGGCTCACATTTACATGCTTTGGAGTGGGTGTCTTAATCTATGTCATCGCACGGTATCTGCTCCAAGGCAGTATACCGGGGTTTCCTTTTCTAGCCTCGATCATTGCGATTTTCTCCGGCGCGCAATTGTTTGCTCTTGGCATTATCGGGGAGTATCTGGCTCGGATGTTCAACCGTAGCATGGAACGTCCGGCCTATGTGATAAGCGAGATGGTCGAGCCAACTGGCCAGGTGGATAGAAGTCTGGCATTCCAGCAAGCGAGGCATGCTGAAACTTCGATCTGACGTCACCGTCGTGCCTGTAAGCCTGGAGCACGCGCCGAATATGTTTCGGTGGATGTGCGATCCGGTTATTCGGAAGAACCTTGGATTGCGGAGCGAACCGTCACTGGAGAGAACTGAGACATGGATCAAGAATGCGCTGCAAGACCCAACGGTGCATCCTTTGGCAGCTTTGCTCAATGACCAACATGTCGGCAATGTCGTTTTGGATCGCATTGATGCTTATCTGGCGAGCGCCCGGTTATCTGTTTACATCGGCGAGCCATCCGCTCGGGGCGCAGGCGTTGGCTTGACCGCCATCTATCGCGCTTTGGTAGAGGGCTTTGAGAGCCTTTGCTTACATAAGGTCTGGTTGACGGTGCATTGCCAGAACTATGCGGCCATCAATGCTTATGTGAAGCTTGGCTTCACGTTAGAAGGGATTCTGCGAGACGAATTCTGGCTCGATGGCCGGCGCGTCAATGCTTGGTACATGGGGTTGCTCCATGACGATTTCAAACGGCTTGTCGTCGAAGTTGAGAAAGGCAATGGGTGAATGAACTGCGTCATTCTGCAACCATCATATATCCCGTGGCGTGGCTATTTTCACCAGATTTACAAGGCGGACGTGTTCGTGTTTTACGACGACGTTCAGTACGATAAGCACGGCTGGCGAAATCGCAATCGCATCAAGACCTCCAGCGGCACTCGGTGGCTCACCATACCGGTCTTGAGCAAGGGCGTTATGGAACAACGCATTCCGATCAACCAGGTGCGAATTAACCCACATGAAAATTGGGGCAAGAAGCACTTCAGAAGTCTCAGACAAAACTATGGCAAGGCTCCGTACTTTGACCGCTACGCGCCGCTGCTGGAGGAATTCTACGCTCGTCCTACCGTGTGGCTCGCCGACCTCACCATTGAACTAACGATAGCCTTGGCGCGCGAGTTGGGAATTACGCGCACTCAATTTCTGCGCTCATCCAGTCTGCGTGTCTCAGGAAGCAAGACAGAACGGCTGGTCGAGATTTTGACAATGCTCGGCGCGACTCATTACATCTCAGGTCCATCGGCTAAGAATTACCTGGAGGAAGAAAAACTCGCTGCCGCTGGGATCAGTCTGGAGTACATGATTTATGATTATCCTGAATATGAGCAACTTTATCCCCCGTTCGACCCGCACGTCTCTATCGTAGACCTTCTGTTTATGACGGGGCCGGATGCTGCAAAGTACATCTGGGACGTCGGCGCATGAGCATTGATATTCCATTCAATCGCGTCACACTCGTTGGCACCGAGTATGCTTATATCTCGGACGCCATCAGGCGGTGGCACGTCTCCGGTGATGGACACTTTACCCAGGAATGTCACCGGCTCCTGGAGCACTGGCTCGGTGTGAAAAAGGCGTTGTTGACAACTTCCTGCACACACGCACTTGAGATGGCGGCGATGTTGTTGAACATCCAGCCCGGCGATGAGGTCATCGTTCCATCATTCACATTCGTCTCCACGGTCAATGCCTTTGTGTTGCGCGGCGCGCGGCCTGTCTTTATTGACGTGCGTCCCGATACGCTCAACCTGGACGAGACGCAGCTCGATCGTCTCATCACACGCCGCACCAAGGCTATTGTGGTCGTGCACTACGCCGGCGTCGGCTGCGAGATGGATAGGATTATGGAAGTCGCCAACCGCCACGGTGTCGCCGTCGTCGAAGATAATGCGCACGGATTATTCGGCAAGTATAAGGGCAGATACCTGGGCACGTTCGGTTGTTTGGCGACACAAAGTTTTCATGAGACGAAAAATTTCACGTGCGGCGAAGGCGGCGCGCTGCTGATCAATGACTCACAGTACATCGAACGAGCCGAGATCATTCGCGAAAAAGGCACGAACCGTAGCCGATTCTTTCGCGGCCAAGTAGACAAATATACCTGGGTGGACATCGGATCCAGCTATCTGCCCTCAGACATTCTGGCCGCGTTCCTTTACGCCCAGTTGGAGGCGCGTGATCAGATTCAGGCCAACCGGCGACGAATCTGGGAATTTTACTACGAGCATCTTCAGGGATGGGCAAAAGATCACCGTGTACGACTGCCTATTGTGCCAGTGCATTGTGAACAGCCCTATCACATGTTTTACTTGCTCATGCCGTCACTAGAGAAACGTCAGGCGCTGATCAACCATCTGAAAGCTCGTGGCATTCAAAGCGTGTTCCACTATCTACCGCTGCATCTATCTCAGATGGGGAGAGCGTTTGGTGGGCAACCAGGCGATTGTCCGGTGACGGAACGCGTGAGCGATTGCTTGCTCCGGCTGCCGTTCTACAATTCATTGACGGAATCGGAACAAACAAGGGTGGTGACCGCGATTAAGGAATTTGATTGGCCCTCATACTAATCATCTGGAGAAAGGCCATGTGTGAGCCAGAAACCAGGGGTCAGGAGCCAAAAGTCAGAAGCCAGGATCAGGGGCTAGAAGTCAGAGGCCAGAAGCCAGGAGTCAGGGGCGTAATACCAACCGTCTGGAGAAAGATCGTGTTTGACAAAGCGACGCGGAGCGCAGCAGGAGAACCCCTCAAGCAGCCGTCTCCGATTTTCTGCGCGCCTGTGGGATTATGCACGCTACGCTCGTCTTTGCTGAGCCGTGCAAGCGGCGCCTGCGAAGGTAGCCAGGCGCGCCAGGTTTGGAGAGATGAAGTTTGGGATGTGGCCGCGTAAGCGGCGCCTGCGAAGGTAGCCAGACGTGCAACGTCTGGAACCGCAGACCGAAGAATCGTGGCGCGTTGGAGACGCGCCAGAGCCGCGCGCTTGTGGCCGGTGATCGGAGAGCATGAACGAAGCCGAGGAGAGAACGGCTGGCGCCCCGTCAGGGCGCGTGGGATTGCGGATGACGCCCACCCAGACGTTGCACGTCTGGCTACCCGCTGGCGGCTGCTGCCGCCCAACTCAATGTCGAGTGAAGATTGCGGATCGCTGCTCAGTCAGTTTGTGTCTTGGCATTGCTTTTCGGCTCCATGAACGTGGTCTTTCCCTTGGCAATTGGCATAAGTTGACAATTGGCTCGTAGGCTGATTATGGACATTTCAGTTCCTCGGAGGCTGCTTTAATGTTCAATCAATCCATCACTGTGCGCATGGGGCTCCTGCTTCTACTGATTATCGCCGTCGAAGCCTTTGTCCTTTTGCACGTGCTGGGCCTTGGATATGTGAAGTTAGAGCACCATGATCATCAGGTCTATGAGCGACTCGCTATAAACATGATGGAACATTCGACGTTTTCGATGGACCACGCGCCGCCCTTGAGGCCAACAATCTTCCGACCACCGGGGTATCCGGCTTTTATTGCGTTGGTCTACACGCTCTTTGGCAGAAGCGTCATGGCCGTCAGGGTTGCTCAATTCGTGTTATTGTGGTTGACAGCTTGGCTTCTCTACATGCTGGGCACCCGGTTTGTAGACCGACACAGCGCAACCGTCGCGGCGCTGCTTTGCGCGACATATCCGCCCTTCGTGTTCATGGCGACGCTTTATTCCACGACGCCGCTTTTGCTCTTTCTCGTTGTTCTCATCATCCTGGCTGTCGCACTCCTGACAAGCCAGGCAAGCCCACGTCTGCTCTATTTCTTATTGGTCGGCCTTGCGATTGGAGCCTTGGCGTTAGTGCGCCCTGGCTTTGAAGTGCTGGCGGCGCCACTTAGCGGGGTCATCCTCTTTGGAAAGGCTCAACCCACCATCAAGCGACGGATTTTTTCAGCGACGGCGCTCATTATCGGCTGCGGTCTTATGATAGGACCGTGGATCATCAGGAACAACCTGGTCTCGGAGCATCAGTCTGGACTGCGGCTGATGGTCGCTGGCTGGGGCCTTTATACATCTGCCTTACAATATAGAGGCGACATCAGCTACCGCATGCTCAAGCCAGAGTGGGACCTGTTAATCGCTGATTTTAACCGCCGCAACCAAGAAGCAGCAGAGGCGATGCCCGATCGCTTCAGCGCCGACGGCAAGCTCCAGAATCCTTATGCGCAAGCCCAACGCGAATTATGGGTCGAACGCAGCTACATCCACGACTCGCTCCAAATATTCAACACCCTGACGTGGCGCCATATCCTGCCCGATTTTGTTCACCGCGTCTTTTGGTTGTGGAGCACATCAGATGTTTCACCCTGGCAAACGGGGGCATTTCACCGGTTCGTTCAAGGCTATCACGTGGTGTTGGCCGCTCTTGTGCTGTGGGGATGCTATTTGTGCCGGTCTGTCATCTTTCAGCATACATTGCTTTGGGTGGTGGCCGTTTACCAAATGCTCCTTCACTTGGTGTTTCACGTGGAGGCGCGTTATAGCCTGGAAGCCCGATTGTTTCTGCTGATCTATGCCGGCGTTGGGTTGAGCTATTTGATTTCGCGGCTGCGCCAAAAGAGCGTTACAGGCCAGGCGGCCTCGCTCGACAGCGCGACGCTCCCTCGTGGCGAGGTGCATTGATGAAGCCCGTTTCTGCGCCGACAAGAGAAAATGTCGAGCCTGAGACCTCGGCGGCTGCCGAGCACAACATGCGCTGCCCGGCCTGCCAGGCGCATCGGAGCGTCCGCTTCGGCTGCAAAAACCAGCACGCGCTTTGGCGCTGCCTGGCTTGCGGCACGGTGTTTATCAATGCGGTGACGAATCACCGCGACTTAAGCGAACTGTATGAGCACTACTATGACGGCGCGCGGTTTGAGATTCCGCCAGTTGTGGCACGCTCGCTGGAGCGATTGGTCATGTCGTGTGACTCATGGCGTCAGACCGGTCGTTGGCTCGATGTTGGCTACGGTGAAGGTGGGTTGTTGACCATTGCTCAGCAACATGGCTGGCAGTGTTACGGGACAGAAATCTCTCCGCCGGCGCTGGCCTATGGCCAAGAGCGTGGTTGGATCGTCGCTGCTGATGCTGAGCGCGACGCGCGCTTTCCCACCGGCGGGTTTGATGTGGTCACCATGATTGAATTGTTAGAACACGTGCCGGCGCCAGACCGGTTCTTACAAGCTGCCGCGCGTTGGTTACGGCCGGGCGGCCTGTTATACATCACGACGCCGAACGCACGGAGTCTGAATCGTTGGGTGTTGGGTTTGGACTGGAGCGTCTTTGCTCCGCCCGAACACATCACGATCTGGACGGCGCGAGGGCTTATTGCGGCGCTGACCCGCAATGGTTTTGTGCCGTATCGCCTTCGCAGCGAAGGTCTCAATCCGGCTGAGTGGTTGGCTCGCTGGCGACGCCGAGCGGGCTCAGCCGTTGCCGTCAATCGCAATCAGGCAGCCTTTGCGTTGAACGAGGCGCTGTCCCGTAGCGCGGCGCGGCGGGCGCTCAAGTCGAGCATCAATCATTGTCTTAGTTGGATGAACATCGGAGATGCGCTCAAGGTATGGGCGCGACGTGAAAGTCCTGACCGATGAAACGCGCGTTAAAAAAGCTGCGGCTGGTGCAACCGTTCAACTACGTAGCGACGTCAGCCGTTCGTGGCGTGCTGCGAGCGACGGGCTGGCACTCTGAGTTTATCATTAAGCATCTGCATCGGGCGGGAACGGTCAAATGCCGGCTTCCCAATGGTCGCATGCTCACTTTGTGGTCGCGCGCTGATGATTGGGTCTCGAATCAAGTTTACTGGCGCGGCTGGACCGGATATGAGCCGGAGACGGCGCCGCTGTTTTTCCGCGCGGCAACGCGGGCGCGCGTGACGATGGATGTCGGCGCTTACGTCGGGTTCTACACCTTGCTGGCTGCGCACGCCAATCCATGCGGGCAGGTGTACGCATTTGAGCCGTTGCCGCAGCCCTTTGAGCGGCTTTGCCGCAACGTCTCGTTAAATCGGTTGTCCAATGTACACTGCGTCAACAGCGCCGCTGGCGAAGTTGATGACGTGGCCGAGCTGTTCTACGCGGCGACAACGATGCCGACGAACTCCAGTCTGTCAGCCCAGTTCGTGCAAGGCGCTCCGCAGGTCTGCTCGCGTCGCGTTCCCATCATTCGACTGGATAGCTTCGTTCAGACCAACGGGATTGACTGTGTTGATCTGATCAAAGTGGATACAGAAAGCAGTGAGCCAAGCGTGTTGCGCGGCGCAATCGAGGCGCTGCGGCGCCATCATCCGATGATCTTTTGCGAAGTCTTACCAGGATGCGGCACGGAAGCGCCATTGGAGCAAATCCTGCGACCATTGGGGTATCGGTATTACCTGTTGACGCCGGACGGGCCGGTGTGGCACCAGTACATCGAAGGCCATCCGCAATGGTTGAACTATTTGTTCACGACGCTGACGCCTGAGGCGGTGGCAGGGTTGCGATGAGATTGCTCGATTGAATGGTTCACGACGATTCATTCTCGGCGTGATGGTTCATAGCAGTTCAATATCAGTTTGCGCGCTCGTGCCCTATCCGTTGAACACGGTTCCGGGGCAGCGCTTTCGGATTGAGCAATGGCAGCCGTATCTGGAAAAGGAAGGCATCTTGGTAGACTTCTTTCCATTTGCCGATGCTCGATTGATGCAGTGGTTGTACCAGCCGGGTCAATGGGTGAAGAAGGCTGCAGGGCTAACGGCAGCGTTCGCTCGTCGCATCCGGCAACTGCCCGCTGCACGTCGTTATGACGTGATTTTGATTTACCGAGCAATCTGGTTGTTTGGTCCGGCTGCATTGGAACGTGTCGCGTCAGTGTTGAACCGACCCATCATTTTTGATTTTGACGATGCAATCTACCTGCTGCACACAACAGAGGCCAACCGGTGGTTTGGCTGGCTGAAGTTTCCACGAAAAACGGACGCCATCTGTCGGCTCAGTGATCATGTTGTCGTTGGCAACACGTTTCTGGCTGACTATGCGCGCCGGCATAATCCTTCGGTAACGGTGATTCCGAGCAGCGTGGATACCGAGCGATTTCGACCGGTTGACAGAGCCAGCACGAGCCATCATGTGGTGATTGGGTGGACGGGCAGTTCAACCTCGCAGACTTACCTGGAGCAATTTGCTCCAGTGTTGCGCCAGTTGGTCGTGCGTCGTCAGGTTGAGATTCGGGTTCATTCGGATCGGCCGCCAGTTTTAGACGGAGTACCGGTGAGTTGGCGGCCTTGGTCACCTGAGACGGAAGCTGACGAGATCGCTCAGTTCGATATTGGCATCATGCCGATGCCCGATGAGTTGTGGGCCTATGGCAAATGCGCTATGAAAGCGCTGCTGTATATGGCGTGCGCTGTGCCTACAATTGCTCAAGCCATTGGCGCCAATTGCGAGGTCATTCAGCATGGTGAAAACGGCTTTCTTGCCTCCACGCCGGAAGCATGGCTGGCCTACCTGGAGGCGTTGATAGACAATCCGGCGCTCAGAAAAAAATTAGGAGCATCTGGTCGCCGAACGGTTGAGCAACGCTACTCAATGCAGCAGTGTGCGACACTCTTTGCGCGAGTGGTTAGAGAGGCAGTGAGCCGCCACTGGACCACTCATCATTCATGATGCCTCATCTCAAACGACGCATACAAACGGATGGACAAGCAATCTAATCCTAAGCGCATCATCCTGGCACAAGCGTCGGCGGGCTCGTCTGATATGTCAAGGAACATTGATCTTCAAACTGTTTCGGGCTTCGGCTACCAATGGTCTCGCTTCACCCATGCTGAATTGGACCCGGAGGAAAAGCAGCGGGCTTTTATGGACTACTTTCGGATATTTCCCTGGCATCTTCTGCCAAGCGATGGCGGAGTTGGCGCAGACATCGGGTGTGGTAATGGACGCTGGTCAACGCTTGTGGCTCCTCGCGTGTCCCACCTCCACATGGTGGAAGCCAGCGCTCACGCGCTGCAAATAGCCAAGCAGAACCTGTCTCATCATCCCAATGTCAGCTTCCACTGCGCGACCATTGATGACTTACCTTTCCCAGAGCAGTCATTGGATTTTGCCTTTGCGCTCGGCGTTTTACATCATGTGCCGGACCCGCAACGAGCGGTCGCCGCCATTGCCCGGAAACTCAAACCAGGCGCACCCTTTCTGGCTTATGTTTACTACGCCTTGGACAATCGTCCAATGTGGTTTCGCCTGCTCTGGAAGCTAAGCGACATTGCACGTCGCTGCATTTGCCGGCTTCCGAACGGCCTGCGGTATTATGTCAGTCAGCTCATCGCTGCCGTCATCTACTGGCCCTTGGCCAGAGTCGGACGAATTCTGGAAAAGGTTCAGTGCTTACCGGATGCTTGGCCGCTGGCCTATTATCGGGATAAATCTTTTTACGTGATGCGGACGGACGCCTTGGATCGCTTTGGTACCCGGCTTGAGAAACGGTTCACACGGCGCCAGATTCAGGCCATGCTGGAATCGGCTGGCTTTACCGATGTGAGCTTCTCTGAGCATCAACCTTACTGGTATGTCGTGGGGATTAGATCGAGTGTGGGTTAAACATCGTGTAGACGACCTGTCGTTTTTCTCCGATTTATGGCTGTTCTCATTTGCGGCCGCGGTCAGTGCCCACGCGAAGTTAATCCACCCGTGCTCGATCCTATATATGGTAGGTGAACAACGAGAGGCCGCGGACGCGGCCAAGAGGAGCTAGTGGACCGATGCCCGCGGTCGTAATAGGGTGGGGCAACAGCGAGAGGCCGCGGACGCGGCCAAGAGAAGGTAGCCAGATGTGAAACGTCTGGAACAGCCGATCAAACCAGAGTGGCGCGTTGGAGACGCGCCAAAGAGAAGGTAGTGGAGTGATGTCCCCGGTCGGGATATGGTGGGGCAACAACGGGAGGCCGCGGAAGTGGCCAAGAGAAGGTAGCCAGACGTGAAACGTCTGGAACGGCGGTTCAAACAAGGATGGCGCGTTGGAGACGCGCCGAGACATGGGTCTTCACGGCGAGTGGTTCAACTGCATGAATGAGCCAATGGGAGAACTTCTGGCGCCTCTCCAAGGCGCCCTGGGAATTGGGGGATGATGTTGGACCCAGACGTTTCACGTCTGGCTACCCTCTGGCGGCGTCTAACGACGCCGTTTCCCAAGATCGCTCCGCTGAAAATCGCTGGGAGCGCACGCTTCCAGCGTGCCGGAGCAGGCAAGATGCGGGCGCTCGCAAGTTTTCATCCTTCATGGCGTGCGCGGAGCATAAGGGCGATTCCCCTGAAAATAAACATTTTCATGCTTCGTGGCGTGCGCGGCGCATAAAGGCGATTCTTGAGAGGTTGTCATGAGCAACATCGAATCGCAAAAACAACAAGCCATCGAGTTACACTCAGCGCAGGCTGATATGTTTGCCGCGCGATACGCTGAAGCGGCGCAGGATGTCTACAAAGATTGTTTTTTGTATAGTCGTCATCGGCTCGACGCGCTGCTGCGGCGTTACTTGCCTGAGCGCGGCGATGGACTGCGCCTGCTCGATGTGGGCTGTGGCACAGGGCATCATCTGGCACGGCTTCGACAACGCGGATATGAGATAGCCGGCATAGATGGCTCTGAGGAAATGTTGCGATATGCCCGCATGAACAATCCGGGCGCGGATCTTCGGTTGGCTGACGTTGACCGGCTGCCATTCCCTGATGGCTGCTTTGATCTGATTCTCTGCATTGAGGTGCTTCGCTACCTACCCGATGCCTCCGGCTGCATTGGGGAAATGGCACGAGTCTTGAAGCCGGGCGGCATCTGCTTGGTAACAGCCGCGCCGCGCTTCAGCTTGAATGCTTACTGGGTGGTCAATCGAGTTGTCCAGCTTATCCCTGTAGGGAACCTGGTGCGACTCAAACAATTCTTCACCACGTCCGTGCAGTTGCGCCGCCAATTCCTTGAGGCCGGCTTCCAAACGGTCAACGTGCATGGCGTCTATCTGGGACCGATCAATTGGGTGCAGCGATTGGCGCCGAGGTTGTTGCCGCGGCTGCTCAGGGCGTGGGAGCCACATGATGCAACGTTGGCTGATCACGCGCTGTGGCGCGAGTTCTCCAACATGTTTTTGGTACACGCAGTTCGTGGCGAGCGCGGAGCATAAGGGCGATTCCTGTGAAAATCATTTCCTCACGGAGACACTAAGAACACAAAGACCGGCCAACTGAGCCTCTCCGTGCCCTCCGTGTCTCTGTGTGAGTCCTCTTTATTGTGTGCGGCGAGCGCGGAGCATAAGGGCGATTCGTTGGAAGTCCATTTGGTGACGTGAAGCATGCGAACAGGTATGGAGTCGAGTCGCATGATCACACTTGAGCGCGGCGTCTTCACCATCAGCCTTGACCTAGAACTGATCTGGGGCACGCTGGATTTGTTCGGGCCTGAACGGTTCCGTCGCGCTTGCCTCATCGAGCGAGAGATTGTCATTGACCGGTTGCTCGAGCTGTTTGCGCAGTACAAGATTGCTGCCACCTGGTGTATCGTTGGGCATCTGTTTCTGGATCGTTGCCGCGCCGACAACGGCGTCAAGCATCCGGAAATTGTTCCACCGCAGCATCGCTGGTCTCGTGATTGGTTCGCCCATGACCCGTGCAGCGACGAAGCGCGTGACCCAATTTTCTATGGCCGTCGCTTGGTGGAGAAGATTCGCGCCTGTCCGGTCGTTCAGGAGATTGGGTGTCACTCGTTTTCTCACGTCATTTTCGATGATGCCGGCTGTTCTCCGGCAACCGCCGAAAGCGAGGTGGCCGCTTGTGTGCAACTGGCCGCTCAGTTGGGCATTCAGATGCGCTCATTTGTCTTCCCGCGCGATCGGGTCGGCTATCTGGACGTGCTGGCCAAGCATGGGTTCACCTGTTATCGCGGTCCGGAACCGCACTGGTATAACAGGGAGAGGATACCGGGGCCGGTGAAACGACTTGGTCACCTGTGGACTTTTCTGACAGCAGCGCAACCGCCGGTGGTGCTGCCTGAACGAGCCGCATCGGGGCTTTGGAATATCCCAGCCTCGATGATGTATTTCCCGATGCACGGGCTACGACGCTACCTGCCGCTCCGATTGCGCGTTGGACGCGCCATTAAGGGACTGAATGCAGCAGCTCGGCAACGTCGTGTTTTCCACCTCTGGTTTCATCCGACGAATATGGCTGACCAGTTGGAAAAAATGTTTGAAGGGTTACGCCACATTCTCGAACACGCCGATCAGCTCAGGTCGCGCCATGAGCTAGAGGTCTTGCCCATGCGCGCGCTGGCCGAGTATTCGGCGTCCACGTCGGTCGCAACTGACGCGGCCCTGTGAGGCAACCATCATGGAAGAGACAAGTCTGTTGGGCGGTTTATTGGTCTTCCTTGGATTGCTGCTGCTGGGCAGTGTGGCATTAGCGGCTCGCCAGCTCAGCTATCAGGCATTCGAGTTTGAGCTGCGGCTGTTTTTCGTGGCCTTTGTTTTGCGCTTTGCCATGTCGCTCATGATTTATCAATTTGGCCTTGTCGAAGTCTTGAAAGATGAAGACGCCAGCGGGTGGTGGCGTGGCCATGACCTGTATCGCGCTTGGACGGCGCAAGGCCTGGGCTTGTTCGATTTGCCGGCGGCGATGGCGCAAGCATTTGATTTTGGAGTCGGGCGCAACAGAGGCTACTTTTATATGCTGGGCGGCTTCTTTTATTTGACCGGCATCGCCACCCGCATGGCGGCGGCGGCGCTCAACGGCTTCTTCGGCGCGCTCACAGTCGTGTTGGTGTATCGCATTGCGCGGTCGCTCGCATCCGACTGGGTCGCCGTGCGTGTCGGCTGGTGGAGTTGTTTCTTCCCTTCGCTGATTATCTGGTCAGCGCAGACGATCAAAGAACCGGTCATTATTTTTCTTCAGACATTGGCCCTTTATGCGTGCGTACAGTTGAAGCGAGAGCACATTTCGCCGACATATATCGGGCTATGTATTGCGGCAGGCGTTTTACTCATTCCGTTTCGTTTTTACGCCGCTTACGTGGTGATTGTGGCCGTCCTCGTTACGCTGCTGTTGCCACGCATCAACGAGGGGAAGCTCACGATTTCAACAGGGTTAATACTGGCTGTGTTGTTGGGCGGTCTGGTCAGTGTAACCGGCATCCTCTCGTTGCAAGAAGCAGAGCTGCAACGGCGCGGCTATGACCTGCGTTATGTCGAAAAATTCCGATATCACGCCTCTGCTGGCAGACTGGGGACAGGCTCCGGTGTCAAGAGCGATTTTGATTTGGAAACGCCCACAGGGTTCGTGATGGGAGCTGCGTTTGGCGGTGTGCATCTGCTGCTTGCTCCGTTTCCGTGGCAATTCGGCGGAGGCAGTGTGCGGATGATGTTGACTGCGCCGGAGATGGTTGTGTGGTGGTGGCTATTTTTTGTCGGCGTCTTGCCAGGGCTATGGTACGTCGTGCGCCATCGGTGGCCTGAGGTCTTGCCGCTGCTGATTTTTGTGGCGGGACTGGGTCTGCTCTGTAGCATTGCCTTCGGCAACATTGGGCTGGCTTATCGGCAACGAGCGCAACTGTTGCCGTGGCTGTTGATTTTCGCCATGGTTGGTTTAGAGCAGCGAGCGCGACGTCGGCTAGCCGCGCAGCAGCAGGCCCTCGCCGGCCGCCAGGTTTTACCCGGGACAGTTTACTCGACGCAACTGAGACGTTGAGGACCCCGACGTTTGCTCATCTGAGAATGTGGCACAGGCATTCCTGCCTGTGCTTCATTTTCATCGTACGAAGCGTGCCATAGCATCGGGTGAGATTCTCTAGAGATGAAGGAGTGGTGGAAAACGCTCTTGTTCGGCAGCGTGGCGCTGATTGGCATTTGGTTCGCGCTGCCGTTGATACTGACGCCGGCGGCTCGGTGGTTAATCCGCGATGATGGGCATGTGCCGGCGGATGTCATCATCGCACTGGGCGGAAGCCAGCGGTGTCAACGCGAACATCGAGCGATGGAACTGTATCAACAGGGCATTGCACGCAAGATTGTGGTCAGCGGCATTCCGATTGTGTGGGGATTGCACACGGGTGAAGCAGCGCGGCAGTACTTGGTGCGTCACGGCGTTCCAGATGACGATATTGTGGTGTTGCCGGATGCATGGAACACACGTCGGGAGGCAATGCAGTTTGGCCAGTTGGCCGCAGAGCAGGGGTGGCGCTCGGCGATCCTGGTCACAGCCGCTTATCACTCGCGCCGCGCCGCCTATACGTTCGAGCGCGATGTGGCCGGCATCACGTTTTACGCAAGTCCACTTCCGGGGCATTTATCCGAGTGGCAGCCGGAACGATGGTGGACACGGCGCAACACTGCGTGGTTGACGATTCGCGAATGGTTGGCCTGGGGGAACACATTGATCAGAGGATTGGAGTGAGTGGAACGCTTCGACGGCGACGAGTCATGTGGCTCACGGCGTGGCTGGCTGTGTTGGTAGGGGCGTTGATGGCTTTACCGGTGATCCTGATTGCGCCGGCAGAAACCGTGTCGGCGGACGTGATTGTTCACCAGTATATGGATGCTGGCTCGGATGCCGATGCTTATGTGGCTCAGCTTTACCACCAATCGGTGGCCAGAAAGATCGTTTGCGTCAGCTCGCAAGTGGGCTGCGATGTCTATCCAGCCGATTACGTAGCGCGGCATCTGGTGACGCTGGGCGTGCGTGAAGAAGATGTGATAACGCTGCGCTTGTCCGGCGCAACGTGTTGGGCCGAGAGCCTTCCTGAGATCATCGAGTATCTCCGCGATCAACGCTGGAGCCGTGTTCTGCTGGTCATGGATCCGATTGGGAGCCGGTTTGACGGGTGGATCGCCCGACGACATTTCGATCGAGCTGGGTTACAGTTAGCAATAACCTATTCGCCTGGCGATCGTCAGGCAAGCGTACAAGGGTGGTGGCGCACACATGCCAAAGCTCAGCGCATGATCGGCAACGCTGTTCGGGTGGCGCTTGATCTGGTCTATCCGCAGTGTCGCTAACTTCTCCGAAGTTTCCTGGTATGGCAACGACCAAGCCGCGCGGTTGCGTTGGCAAACGCTCGCAAGATGGTAGCCAGACCTGAGATGTCTGGACCGCGACATTTTTGAATACGCCATGTGTGGCATTGTCGGAATCGTTTTTGAAACAGGTGAGCCTCACGAGGGTGACATCGCGGCGATGCTGCAGGCGTTGCGGCATCGCGGTCCCGATGATCAGGGCCAGTGGGTCTCGGCTGATCGGCGCGTGCGGCTTGGTCATCAGCGACTGGCTATCATTGATCTGTCCGAGGCAGGGCGACAGCCGCTCAGTAATGAAGACGGCACGGTGTGGATCACCTACAATGGCGAGATTTATAACTTTCAATCGCTGCGGCAGGAGCTGGAAGCGCTCGGCCATCAGTTTCGTAGCCGCACGGACACAGAAGTGATCGTTCATGCCTATGAGCAATGGGGAACGGAGTGCGTCAAGCGATTGCGCGGGATGTTTGCCTTTGGCGTGTGGGACGAGAAGCGGCGTCGCTTGTTTCTGGCGCGTGACCGGGTGGGCAAGAAACCGCTCTTTTACGCGCGTGTGGGTGGACGTTTTTTGTTCGCGTCGGAACTGCAAGGGCTGCTGGCCGATCCGGCTGTGCCTCGTCAAGTAGACCCTCAGGCGCTGGACGCATATCTGTCGCTTGGCTACGTGCCGGCGCCGCAGACGGCCTTTCGCGATATTCAGAAATTGCCGCCGGCGCATTGGCTGACGCTGGAACTGAGCTCGACCGGGCCAACGGTGCGCATCGAGCAGTACTGGCATCTGGAGTATCTTCCCAAGCTCAACCTGACAGAAGAGGAAGCCATCGAGGCGCTGCGTGAAAAACTCACTGAAGCGGTGCGGCTGCGCCTGATCAGCGATGTGCCGGTCGGGGCATTTCTTTCCGGCGGGATTGATTCGAGCATTATCGTGGGCGTGATGGCCAGCCTGCTGGATCAGCCTGTCAAGACGTTCTCGATCGGTTTTGAAGAAGCAGCCTACAACGAGCTGGATCACGCGCGTCGGATTGCCGAGCGCTGGCAGACGGATCACCATGAATTTATCGTTCAGCCCGATGCGCTGGAGATTTTGCCATTGTTGGTGCGCCACTACGGGGAACCGTTTGCCGATTCCTCGGCCATCCCGACGTTCTACGTCTGCAAGCTGACGCGTTCGTCTGTGACCGTTGCGCTCAACGGCGATGGAGGGGATGAAAATTTCGCCGGCTATGAACGTTATTTCGCCAATCAAGCGGCGGAATGGATGCAAGCTGTGCCAGGTAGCGCCATGGTTGGGCGAGCTGTCAATAGGATTTTGCCTGCCGGATTGGCGCCGAAGCATCGCCTGCGGTATCTGAAACGATTCCTCTCAGCAGCCACGCAGCCGATGGCGCGACGCTACGGCTCGTGGGTCGGCTATTTCGATCAGCAGATGAAAGCGCACCTGTACAGTGCCGCCTTTCAGGCCTCGCTCAACGGCCGTCATGGCGCTGATGAATGGCTCGAAGGATTGTTTGAGCAGGCCAGACATCTGACGCCGGTCGAAGCGGCCATGTCGGTAGATGTGCGCTCATATCTACCCTACGATTTGCTGGTCAAGGTGGACATCACGGCGATGGCCAACGGATTGGAGGCGCGCTCGCCGTTCCTCGATCATGAGGTGATGGAGTTGGTCGCGCGATTGCCAGCCGAATTGAAATGGCGGGGAAGAGAATCAAAATACCTACTCAAACGCGCCTTTCGTCAGATGCTGCCGCCAGAGAATGTGAATCGTCGCAAGATGGGTTTTGGCGTGCCGGTCGGCGCCTGGTTTCGCGGCGCGTTGCGTCCCATGTTGGAAGAGGCGTTGCTGTCGGAGCAATCGCGTCGGCGCGGCTATTTTCGTCCTGAAGCTGTGCACCGCATGGTGAGCGAGCATCTGGAGCAACGCGCCGATCATAGTTTTTTGCTATGGAACCTGTTGATGCTGGAGTTGTGGCATCGCGAGTTTATAAAGTGACGGGAGAGCATAGACGGGAGCCGGCGGTCAGAACATGAGGAATCAACTCACCGAGAGCTGCGTGGCGCAGCGTGGGCTTCCAACAACAGGCGATCCGTTACGTGTGCGCGGCTCACACATCCGTGTGATGCGCATTATTGACCGGTTGAACATCGGCGGTCCGGCGAAACACGTCAGTTGGTTGACCGCTGGGTTGAACAATGAACGATTTCAAAGCGTGTTGATCACCGGCATCGTGCCCGACGGCGAAGGCGATATGAGTTATTTTGCCGATGCGCTGGGCGTCAAGCCGATTGTCATTCCCGAAATGAGTCGGGAATTGAGCTGGCGCGACGCGCTCGTGGTGCTCAAGCTGCTGCGTCAGATGTGGAGGATTCGACCTGACATCGTCCATACGCATAAATCGAAAGCCGGCGCGACAGGTCGTTTGGCCGCTTTGCTCTATCGGTGGCTGACGCCATCGGCGCTTTGGTTGCAACCACGTCCTTGTTGGGTCGTGCATACCTATCATGGTCACACCTTCCACAGCTATTTTGGTCCGGCGCGACAATGGGTGTTTCAGATGATTGAGCGGGCGCTGGCTCGGTTCTGCACCGACCGGATCATCGTCATCAGCCAGCAGCAGCGTCGCGAAATCCTTGAGCAATTTCGTATCGGTCAGCCTCGTCAATTTGTCGTCATTCCGTTGGGACTTGATCTTGACGAGCTGTTGCAGCCGCCTTGCGCAACAACCGATCGGCTCCGCCAAGCGCCCGATGAGGTGTTGATCGGGATCGTTGGCCGGCTCTGCGAGGTGAAGAATCATGCGCTGTTTTTGGATGCTGCCGCTCGGTTGTTGGCCGACCAGTCGGTGGCCAATAACAACTTGCGCTTTGTGCTGGTGGGCGATGGACACTTGCGCGACCGACTCCAAGCGCATGCGCAGCGTTTGGGCATCGCTGAGCGGGTGATGTTTGCCGGCTTTCGCCGGGACGCGCTCCGGCTCTATGCCGACTTGGACATCGTTGCGCTGACCTCGTTGAACGAAGGAACGCCCCTGACGCTAATCGAAGCGATGGCCAGTGGGTGCGCCGTGGCTGCTACCGAAGTGGGTGGGGTGATTGATCTGATGGGCGCACGCCAGACAGAGCAGGAGCGTTTCTCGGTGTGGGAGCATGGCGTCACCGCGCGCAGTCAAGATGCTGAAGGGATGGCGCGCGCGTTGCGATTTCTCATCGAGCAACCGGCGATGCGCCGGCAGATGGGCCAACGCGGCCGCGCCTACGTCATGAGCCATTTGACAAAAGAACGATTGCTAAGCGATATGCAAGCATTTTATAGCGAGCTGGTCGGGCTCTCGGCAGAAGCGTTAAGCCAAGCCAGACGGGCGGCTCGATCCACCGTTGGAGGAGAGAACGTATGAGAGTGCTGATTACTGGTGGGGCCGGCTTCATTGGCTCACATCTTGCCGAACGATACCTGGAGCAGGGCGATGAGGTCTATATCATTGATGACCTCTCGACCGGTTCCATTGAAAATATCCGACACCTGAAGTCTCACCCGAATTTCCACTATTATATCGAATCAATCAGCCAGCAGTACCTAACCGCCGAGTTGGTTGATCTGTGTGACGTCATCTTTCATCTGGCTGCGGCCGTCGGCGTGCGGTTGATTGTGGAAAGTCCGGTCAAAACAATTGAGACCAATGTGCGTGGCACGGAGATCGTGCTGACATTAGCCGCCAAAAAACGCAAGCGCGTGCTGATTGCTTCCACGTCAGAAGTCTACGGCAAGCGCGATCACGTGCCCTTTCGTGAAGACGATGATCTGGTGATGGGGCCGACCAGCAAAAGCCGATGGAGCTATGCCTGCTCCAAGGCGATTGATGAATTTCTGGCGCTTGCCTACTGGAAAGAGAAGCGCGTGCCGACGGTGATCGCGCGGCTATTTAATACAGTCGGGCCGCGGCAGACCGGCCGCTACGGCATGGTCATTCCCAATTTCATCGAACAAGCATTGCACGGACGCGACATCACCGTGTTTGGCGACGGTCGGCAAACGCGCTGTTTCACCCATGTGAACGACACGGTGCGCGCGTTGATGGGGTTGATCGAACATCCTGATGCTGTGGGTCAGGTTTACAACGTCGGCAGCGACCGTGAGATTACCATCTTAGAATTGGCTGAGCGCATCAAGGCTCTGACTGGCTCCCCCTCGCGCATTGTGATGATCCCGTATGATCAAGCCTATGAGCAAGGCTTCGAGGATATGCGCCGGCGCGTGCCCGACCTGTCCAAGATACGCGCTCTGATCGGTTACACGCCGACCTTCTCTTTGGATGAGATACTCATCAGCGTCATCGAGTATCAACGAATGCGGATGGCCGAGCGCTCATACATGCACGCCGCTCCGACGGCGCACCAGTAATGAGCGGCTTCTTGCCTCTTGAATGAGCTTTCGCCGATGGGCAATTGTTGATCGGCCATTGCACTTGAGATCGAAGGGACTCTATGGATAAGCAACTGGCGGTCGCGTTTGGATGCACGTTGGTCTTGGGATGGGGCTTGACCTGGAGTGTCCGCGCGCTGGCTCGGCGGTTCAACCTGATTGCAGTTCCCCGCCCGGACCGCTGGCATACGAAACCGACGGCTTTGCTGGGCGGCGTGGCCATCTATGCAGCGTTCATCATCGGCTATCTGCTCTTTGCGCCGCCGTTGCCACAGGTCTCAGCGATTCTCCTGGGAGGGACCTGGTTATTTGTGCTTGGCGTGATTGACGACCTGGTCGGCTTGAAGCCGTATACCAAACTCTCGGTTCAAGTCGTAGTCGCTGCCGTGGCAGTTTATCTAGGATTACGCTTGCCCTGGTTGTGGTGGACAGGGTCTGAGGCGCTCGATGCGTTCATCACGATTTTCTGGTTGGTGGCCATCACCAATGCCGTTAATTTGATAGATAACATGGACGGCCTGGCCGGCGGTTTGACGGTGATTGCCTGCGCCGTGTTGGTGGCCTCGTTCCTGCTGGGCGGACAAACGGCTGAAGCATATCTGCCTGCTCTGCTGGCTGGCGCCGTTCTGGGATTTCTCTTCTTCAATTTTCATCCGGCCTCGATTTTCATGGGCGATTGCGGTTCGATGTTTCTTGGCTTCGTGCTGGGCGGAACAGCGGTGTTGTCACATTATGGGCGCACGCGGAACGTCATATCTGTTTTGCTGACGCCGGTGTTAGTCGCGTTAATTCCGATTTTGGATACCACGCTGGTGACCATCACACGCCGGCTGTCGGGGCGTCCCATTTCGCAAGGCGGGCGCGATCATGCCTCGCACCGATTGGTTGCGCTTGGCATGTCGGAGCGTCGGGCCGTGCTGACGCTTTATGCACTGGGAGCCGTTTCAGGCTTGCTGGTGGTGCTGCTTCGACTGTTGCGCTCGGAAGTTGCATTGTGGCTGATTCCGGCATTCGCCATTGCCATTCTGTTGATCGGATTCTATCTCGGACAAATACGCATCTATGAAGAAGGCGCACAGCCAACCGATCAAACCGTCATTACCAAGTTGGTCGGCTTTGCCCATAAGCGGCGCGTGTTGGAGATTCTGCTGGATGTTGCGCTGGTGACGCTCGCCTATTATGGCGCTTATCTGCTGCGATGGGAAGGAACGATCCCAGATCAGCAATGGGCAATTTTCGTCAGAACGCTGCCATTGGTCATCGGTGTGCATATTCTCTTCTTCTCCGTGTTCGGCATTTATGGTGGGCTATGGCACTTCACCGGCGTTGGTGATCTGATTCAGATCGCTAAATCGGTGGCGGTCGGATCCTCTGTCAATGCAATGGTGATCCTGGCGCTCTACCAGTTTCGTGGACCGTCACGCGCTGTGCTGATTTTAACAGGACTTGTCCTGTTACTGTTGGTGAGCGCCAGCCGGTTGTCATTCCGTTTACTGCCGCGCCTGCTAGGCGTGGAGAGCAGTAAGCTGAACGGTGGAAAACCTGTGCTCATCTACGGCGCCGGCAACAGCGGCGATCTGTTGATCCGCGAAATTCTCAACAATGACGAATATGATTATGCGCCGGTCGGCTTCATCGAAGATGACGCGCGCAAGATCGGTCATTTTATTCACGGACTGAGGATTTTTGATAGCCGCGAGGTGCCAAAATTAGTTCAGAAGTATGACGTGCGCGAGGTCCTGGTCTCAAGCTCAAAAATCCCTGAGGCGCGCCTGGATGAGCTGCGTCGCATGGGGTTGTCGCCAAAACGCCTGCGTATTCAGATTGAGTAGAGAGACCGCCGCCTGCGGGGCGGGAAATCCGAAGCCCCTGCGGGGAAATCCGAAGCACGAAATCCGAAATTCGAAATAAATGCCAATGACCAAACCCTGAAAGATGCGAAGCACGAAGCCGCTACGGGGAGATGCGAAGCACGAAATCCGAAATTCGAAACAGATACCGGTGACCAAACTCCAAAAAATCCTGAGCACGAAGTCCGAAATCCGAAACGAGCCCGAATGACCGAAAAACCAATTCCAAACCCTATGATCTGGAGGAGCGCACTTACGAGTTTGCTCAAAGAGTGCGAGAGTTTGTCAAACGGCTTCCCAAAACATTGAGCAACATCGAGGATGTCAAACAGCTCGTTCGAGCATCTGGTTCGGTTGGGGCCAACTATATTGAAGCCAATGAGGCCTTGAGCAGGAAGGATTTTGTCATGAGGATCAAAATATGTCGGAAGGAGGCGAAAGAGAGCCACTATTGGCTACGGCTGATCAATACCGGTGAAGATGTCGGGCTGGTGGACGAAAGAAACGGGTTGTTACAGGAGGCAAGAGAATTGACAGCTATTTTTGGCGCCATTGTGCAAAAGAGCGCGGGAGATTAAGTTCTGAAGCCTTTCGCATTTTGAATTTTGGAATTTGAACCTGTTTCGGATTTCGAGCTTGGGATTTGGAGTTTCCCTCGAAGAGGGCTTGGGATTTGGAATTTCCCTCGAAGAGGGCTTGGGATTTGGAATTTCCCTCGAAGAGGGCTTTGGATTTTGAATTTGTTTCGGGTTTCGAGTTTCGGATTTGGAATTTCCCTCGAAGAGGGCTTGGGATTTGGAGTTTCCCTCGGAGAGGGCTTGGGATTTGGAATTTCCCTCGAAGGGGGCTTTGGATTTTGAATTTGTTTCGGATTTCGTGCTTGGGATTTGGAATTTCCCTCAAGGAGGGCCTTGGATTTTTTCAACTTTCTGAGAGCGCACTCGTTTGAGCGAGCAACGACCAATGAAAACCTTAAACCCCAGTTCCTCATCTCCGGCGCCCGGTACGCCGTCTGCCGCTGGCGCACCATCTTCTGCTCCCACGCTGGCGAGGCTACTAAATCATCTGATCCTTGGCGGCCTCATCGTGGGGGTGCCGTTGTTGGCCTTGCAAACGTTCAGCGGGCCAGCGACTGTGGCGATAGCAAGCGTGATACTTTCGTTGTGGCTTCTGCACGCGGCCGTCTGTAAAAGAGCAGTGATTGTGTGGACACCCATCCATTGGACGTTGCTTGGATTGCTCGGCGTGGCGTTGGTGCAATGGTTGCCTCTGCCCGTAGAGTTGCATCCGGTTTCGTTTGGATATTCATTTGAAGGCTTACCGGTGCAGTTGGATCGCTGGACGGCGATCAGCCAGGATCGGCACGCAACGGCTGCGGCTGCAGCTGTGTTGGCTGCATTGAGTGTTTTGTTTTTCGTCGCCACGAACCTGCTACAATCGGCTCGGCAGATTCGGCAACTGGTGAAGGGGCTCACGATCATCGGATTTGCCATGGCGTTGGTGGCCGTGTTGGATCGTTTGTCGGACCCAAGTGATCCACTGCTGCGCGGCAGCGGCGCGTTTGGCCTGTATTATTATTCGATGGGCCGACTGGTGGGCTATATGGAGATGATCATGCCTCTGCCGTTGGCGATGATGCTCACAGCAGTGGCGCAGCGGGATGAATGGGCGTGGTATGGACTGGCAGCGATCACACTGGGCGTTGGAATTGTTTTAGCAGATGCGACCGGTGGTGTATTTGTGTTGGTTATTCAACTGGTGGCGCTCGTGCTGTTGCTCAGGAAACGGCATATTCGTTTGACCGAAGCGTCAGCCCGAAAGAGGCACGTCGTGTGGATCGGCGTCGGCGCAACGCTGATCGTCGGGATGATAATCGGCGGTGCTGTCTGGTTTGGCACGCGGTCGGTGCCGAGAGCTATCCTGTCCGATGTGCAGATCAATTTCCCTGAGCTAGACCGGGCGCGGCAAGATGCGTCACAGGCTGATTATTTCTCTCGTTATTATGGGCGGGCAGGCATCTGGAAGGCTTCATTGCCGATGATCGCCGATTATCCCGTGATGGGCGTGGGCCTGGGCAGTTATCCCACTGCCTACACCCGCTATGATCCGGCCTCCGGCTTGTTTCTGGTTAACGCGGCTCACAACGACTATCTACAACTCGTTTGTGAAACCGGACTGATCGGCGCACTCATCCTGATGCTATTTCTCTGGTCTTTGGTGAGGCTCTGTCAGCGGGCAATGAATGATGAGAACCCGTTTGGTTCAGCAGTCGCGGTCGGAGCGACGGTGGGATGCTTAGGGATACTAGCGCACAGTCTGGGCGATTTTCATTTGCAGGCGCCGGGCGCAGGGTTGCTGTTTTTGCTGTTGATCGCCGTGCTGATCGGCGTGTATCGGCTACAAGCTCATGGGGCGAACGCGTCCGGTGATGGGATGCCAAATTGAGTTCAGCGAGCGAACAGAGAGGGGCGATGTGAAAGCTGTCGAGGTTGAACTTCCCTTGACTTTCCTCGCATGGTGGATTAAAACGTAAGCGCTTTTCCTAGGGGGGCGCGTCAGGAGGATGCTGTGAGCGAACATTCAAATCAGGCTGGCGGACTTGCTCCAATCGGGGGAAACGAAATCGCGCGTCTGGGCAATCAGAGCAATATCCCTGCCGGTCAATTCTCGCCGTTAAGTCCATTTTCAGGTCCTGGTGAGCAACGCTTGAGGGACATTTGGTGGCGCTATTGGCGCGTGCTATGGAATCGGCGCTGGTTAATGTTGAGCGTGTTCGCTCTCGTGTTTGCCGGGTTTGCTGTTGAGGCATACCGCACGCCACCGGTTTACACGGCGACCGGAACCATTGCTGTCGAAGCAGTCCAGCAACAGGTGCTTGGCGAGTTTACCCCGACCAATCAAACGCAAGGCATTGTGCAGTTACAAATAGACATTTTGCAAAGCCGAATGCTGGCCAGCCGTGTGATTGACAAATTAAAACTTTGGGAACAACCGGAATTCGCCATTGCGCCGGGCTCGACCCACGAGGAGCGTGAACGGCAGCGGTCCTTGTTGATCAATACGTTTTTGGCTCAACTGAGTGTTGACGCCGAACAGGCGTGGAATCAGGGCGTGATTCGCTTGCATTACCGCTCGACCAATCCCCGCTTGGCCGCTCAAATCCTGAATACCCTGTTTGAGGAATTCATTGCTTATAACCGTGAATCCAATACCGAGGCGTTGGAATTTGCCCAAGAATGGCTGACAGAGCAATTGGCGCAAATCGAAAGCAAGCTGAAAAAATCCAGAGAAGAGCTGCTCAAATTCCAGCAGGGCACTGAGCTGCTCTATATGGGCAGCGACACGGAAGCCAATCCTGTGTTGGAGCAATTCAGTCAAGTCAAACAGCAACTGGCCGAAGCAGAGCTGGCCCGACTCAACGCTGAGATTCTCTACCAACGGGCGCTCAAAGAGGGCGCTGAGGCGTTGCCCTCGTCAGTTAAAGGCGATAGCCTGGCCGCCTTGGAAGACGAGCGCAAGCGAGTCGAAGCAGAACTAGCGCAACTGGGCGCCACATACAAAGACGGCGCGCCGGCCATCCGGCGATTGAAAAGTCGCCTGGCCCTACTGAACGAGCAGATCGAAAAAAATCGCCTGCTCTCGCAAGAAGCGATCCTGGAAAATCTCAGAAACGAATTTGAAATCGCCGACCGGCGGTGGCGCGCGCTACGCGACGCGGTTGAAAAACAACGAGCCGAGATCATTGAACAAAACCGCGCTGCCCTGCAACTGAGTTTGCTCAAACGCGAAGCTGAAGTTGACGAAAAGCTCTTTCAGGTACTCTCGGAGCGGTTGCGTGGAACCGATTTGATGAAATCGCTGACACCCAATACCAACATCCGCATTGTTGATCGAGCCGAAATCCCATTGGCTCCCTCTGGGTCTAACAGCATCATGTTCCTCCGGGGTGGAATCATTGCCTTGGTACTGGCCGTTGGATTAGCCCTGTTGTTGGACTTGCTGGATGACAGCTTGAAGACCGTAGAGGATGTCGAAACAATGTTGAAGTTGCCCAGTTTGGGTTTAATTCCGTTAGCAATCAGTAGTAATGGGCGGTCCCTGCTGCCGCGTAAGTCGCCCAGTGAGGCCAGGCCATTGATCCTGAGAGCTGGCGAAGCAGAGAACCCGGCGTTTGCAGAGGCCTATCGTACATTGCGGACAGGTGTGTTGCTCTCCTCGGCGACGCACCCGCCCCGTACCATTGTCGTTACCAGTCATGAAGCCCAAGCAGGCAAGACAACCACAGCTATCAACGTCGCCTTGGCGATGGCACAGGCGGGCAAGCGCGTGCTGCTGGTGGATGCCGATATGCGCCATCCCAGTTGCGCCAAATCGCTGGGCGTCCATGCGGCTGATGGGTTGAGTACATTGCTGGCTTCGGATGAGAAGCCGGTCACGATCTATCATGACTGTGGCGTCTCGCGCTTAGACTTGTTGCCGGCAGGACCGATACCACCAAATCCCTCCGAGCTGCTTAGTTCGGGCAAAATGCGTGTCCTGCTCGATTCATTCACGGCTAAGTACGATCAAATTATCATTGACACGCCGCCGTTGGGCCTGGTCTCCGATGCGCTGATGCTGGCCGCTATTGTTGACGGTGTGATCATTGTCACCAAGGCCGAACGGAATTCACGGCGCGGGCTGTTGCGGATCAAGGAGTCATTGTATAGCGTGAACGCGAGGATTTTAGGTGTCGTGCTCAACGCCGTGGATACTCGCCGACATCACAACGGCTACTATGGCAGCTATTATTACTACTACCACAGGCGTTCTGCTGGTGAAGAAATAACGGGCGGCGATGATCGAGCTGCTTAGCATGATGCTCGATCATGCTGTCTTCGTGGTTGCTTAATTTGTTCATGTTGGGTTATAGTGGTGGCGCAGTAAAGTAAGGTGGCAAATATTGGGCTTAGGCGATCTTGACTGATACGCGACAACTCATCGCGATCTATCAGGATCAATATGTACATTCAGCAGTTCAGTAAAGTGTAAGGAGGGCTGCAACAGGTTTCAGGAGGACACTATGAAGAGAGAGATGAACACAACCATACTCATTTGGTTAGTGGTAGGCTCGTGTTTGATGGGGGCCGCGTGGGCTGAGTCGCCTCCCAAATTGCAGAAGCAACCGGTTGGCGCTCTTGCCGGTGAGAGCCAGTCGGTGTTGATCAATGGTGTTGCTGCTGAGCGCGGGACGACAGTCTTTAGCGGTAGCGAAATTCGCACGGGAGCAACGGCGGCGGCCGTCCATTTAACCGGCGGCGGTGGCCTTGTCTCTATCGCGCCGGAATCTCTGGTGAAGCTTGTGCGCGAAAAGGACACGATCATTGCTGAAGTCAGTAAAGGCTCTGTGACCATGCGCAGTCCGTTAGCCAGCGTGGTAGTAGCGCCTGACCAGACAGTTCGTTCAGAGCCAAATAACCTGTATACTGTTTCCACGTCCAGCGCCGGCTCAGTGGTAGAAAGCTTTCTCAAGGAAGTGGCCGTAAGGGCTGCCGATGGCGTTGTGAGGACCGTGGCTCCGAAGGCTCCTGTCACGGGTGGGCGGACGACTACGCCGTTGCAGGCTGGCGTTGGCGAGCCGGAACCGATCACGCCGGTTCGCGGCCCGTTTGTTGTGGCAAATTGTACGTTGACAGGCAACACGCTGATCGTATCAGGCGCGGTGGCTTGTAACGGTATCGCGGTTGCCGGTGCGTCGGTCACGGTGCAGGTAACAACAAAAGGGTTACCTCCAGTGATTCTGCGCCAAACGGTAACCGCAGACGAGGCTGGCCGCTTTAGGACGACATTTACAAACGATGCCCTATCAAGAGGCGGCACAGCCCGCATCTCGGCCGTCACCAATATCCCGGCTTGCGGGACGGCTGCTGGTTCGTGCCAGTTCTAGCGTTGAAGGAGGAGACACGTATGAAGACGAGAACATTTGCCCTAGTCGTCGGTTTGTGTTTAGCGCTGTTGCCGCTGCTTGGCCAACCGGCTGATTCAGTCAATACGGTATCGGCGCAAGCCACGGTGACGGAGATCGAACCCAACAACAACAAGGCGCAAGCTCAACTCCTCCGATTGGCTGCTGGAGAAACCGTCGTTGTCGAAGGACGTGTCGGTCCTAATGATGGCGGTTCGCTCGTGAGCGAGTTGCTGCGATTAGAGACGCCGTTTGGCAATCCTCTATTCACGCCGCCAACAGAGATTCTGCCACGCGACCCGATCGAAGATTGGTTTGCCATCGACGTGCGAGGTTCGCTTGAGTATTCGGTTGAACTTCAGTGGCCTGATGGCACGGCGAACTTGAGCAATTGGACCTTGGGTGACATTGCTGCCCAGATTTATTCGGACCAACTGGTCAGCATTCACGTTGCGTCAACGCCAACGGGACGGCCGGAAATTGAGCCGAATCGAATTTACTACACCTATGATGACCGCCGGAGCGAAGTTCAGGGAGGACGACTGACCATTCCTGCGACGTCACGCTATTACGTGACTGTCTCCAATACAGGCACGGGGAGTCAGCAACCGGTCAGTTATCGGCTGGTGCTCACCAGTCCCCGTCGTGGGACGACCCGCACGGTGTTGGATGCTGTGCGTGGGCCGACGGTCGCCAATCCGGTGGTGCCGGCTGACGTCGGCGCAAACCGCATGCGCGTTGTGCAACGACTGACGCCGACTGAATATCCGGCGCGATTGGATGAGGTCGGTCTGGTTCAGTTTGACATCGAAGGACAGCAAGTGCTCAACGAGTCATTGGACCTGATCGTCCTGGTGGACCCACAAGGGACGGGAAACCCGGCCGCCGCCAGGCCAGTCTTGACGCGTCGCGTGCGCATCCAAGCGCTCAACGCGCTCAATAGCTATTCGGTGCGAGATGCCAATATCGTGGTTCAGTCGGGCGACATCTATGCCGGATTTGAAGTTCCCGAAACAGGCCTTGGTTTGCATCTGCCGTTTGATCTGGATAAGGCCGGCTATGGCCGCAGCTTTGTGTCCGTAGATGGCGGCCGGACCTACCGCTACATCAGTTTGATTTCGTTTGACAAGCTGATTCCGTTGGTCGGGAATGCCGTGATCGAAACCGCGTTGACGATCAATCCGCGGCCCGGCAAACACGCCGACGCGCCGGAACCTACGCGGGTGCGAACCAATCTGCCGATCATCCCGGCGCCGGTCAAGAGCGTCTCGCTGGTGGACGTGAACTGAAGCTTCTCAAGGATTCTCTCGGCTGTTGCTGGTCTGTCTTGCGTTGCTTTGCGCAGTGTAAGACAGACCACGACCACTTTGCGAGGTGATTTATCATGCGTGTGTTGAGCGTCGTCTTACTGCTTGTGTTGAACGTGCAGACGCTGAGCTTGGCTCAAGCTACGTCACAGGAAAGCGCCCAACCGGTGACGACACAGACTGCCGAGCAGCCGGTTTATGCGCCGGATGATTACATCATTCGACCGGGTGACGTGGTCAGTGTGCGGGTGTTGCGTGAACCGGATATGAGCGGCGATATGCAAGTGTCGGCCAAGGGCTACATTCGGATTCCGTTTTTGCGCGAGCCGATTCTGGCGGCTGGTCGAACGGCTTGGCAACTGGCTGATGTCATCCGTCAGCAGGTTGAGGAGATTCTCTGGGAGCCGCAGGTTGACGTACAGGTGAAGCACGGGCAGCAGGATGTCGCCTATGTATTGGGCGAAGTCAACCGAGCAGGCCCAGTGCCGGTGCGTGTTGGTACCCGGTTGCTCAATGTCTTGGTGGCTGCCGGTGGACTCTCCAAGAATGCCGGAAACGTCGCTTATATTCTTCGCGACCAAATGCGACCACCTGATGAACAGAAGAGCAACCCAGAGCAAACAGCCGAGCCTGAGGTGAGGCTGACATCAGTGCTGGAAATTGTGGATATACGCGGCCTATTGCGCGGCCATGTGGAGCTGGCTTCGCTGGAGCGATTCAATCGGCCCATTTATCCGGGCGACGTCATCAGCATTCCCGAAGCCGACCGCGTGTTTGTGGGCGGCAATGTGCATACACCGGGGGCCTTCGAGCTGCGCGGCGCCTTAACACTGACGCAGGCGCTGATGCTGGCCGGCGGCCCAAAACCCGATTCGCGGAAGAAGGAAATCCGATTAGTGCGTCCTGGACCTGACGGGGCGAGCGTTTCCGAGCAACTGGTCAACTTGGACGCTATCGAAAAGGACGCCAGCAAAGACATTCGTCTACAAGCCAATGACATTGTCTTTGTGCCTGTCTCCCGCGCCAAGACGGTTGTCTCAACCATGTTGAGCGCATTTCTTTTGCAGTCAGTTGTGGGCGTGCCGGTCTATCTGATTTTCCGCCGATGAGTCGGTGCGGTGGCTAACAGCCGGTTTCGATGATGTGGGTCAACGTGCAATCTATTAAGCTGACGCCGCGATGGAAGCGGTGGTGCGCCGTGCTGCTGTTGAGCTGTGCGCTGGGTTACGTGCTGCTGCATGTCTCAGCCGAAGTGCGCGGCGCTCGGCTGACCTATGTCGAGGGTGATCCGGAACGGCTCAAGGCTGCATTAGCCGTTTATCCCGTTCAAGCCGATGTGCACAGGCGGCTCGGTGCTGTGTATTTGTCTGATCCGTGGCGGTTCGATCCAGCGCAAGCCGTCTCTCACTACGAAATGGCCGTTCGCCTTGAACCATTCACGTGGAGCGCCTGGTTGAATCTGGGCTACGGCTACGAGCAGCAAGGCGATGCAGAGCGCGCTGAACGCGCCTATTTGACTGGCGTGGAGCTAGCGCCGCGCTACTTTTATCCGCGCTGGTTGTATGGGAATTTCCTGCTTCGGCACGGGGCGATAGAGCGCTCGTTCGATCAATTGCAATACGCCGCCGACATCCGTCCCTGGGCCGTCGGCAGTATATGCTCGATGATTTGGCAGATCACAGGCGGCCAACCTGACGCGGTCGTGCAGTTCAGTAGCCGGCTCAAGTCCGGTCAAGCGCGGGCATCCGTTTGCCAATACCTGCTGACGCAGCAAGCGTATCAGCCAGCCGTGGCCGTGTGGTCTGCGATTGAGGAGACAGACCCGGCGCGAATGACGGCCAGTCGCTGGTTGCTGAGCACACTTCGCGGAGCTGGCCAGTGGTCGCTGGCGCGTCAGGTCTGGGAGGAGGTTGTGCGCAAGCAGGTCGGTGGAAAAGCCGATGCTTCATCAGCGGAGTGGGCCTTGTGGGATGGCGGCTTCGAGCACGAGACCTCTCTGGGCGCATTTGAGTGGAGCCTCACGAGCACCCAAGACGTCAGTGTGGTGCGTGATCAATCCGAGCGGTTTGAAGGAAGCCGCTCGCTGCGGCTCGAATTCCTCCGCCATCAAAAGGTGAATTTCAATGGCGTGTCTCAAGACCTGTGGGTGAAGCCATCAACGCAGTACCGGCTCCAGTTCTACTATCGCACGGAAAAACTGCCGGAGGTGAACGGCCTGCTCATCGCGCTCAGTGATGCGCAAGAGCCGACGCGATTCAACATGGAATCAGCGCCGCTCGGTAATCCACAGCAGTGGACCAATCAACATATTCAGTTCACAACGCCGGCAGGGACACAGGTTCTCCGGTTACACATTCTGCGCCGACCGGTTCAGCAGCTTTATGACTTCATCAGGGGCAAGGTCTGGTTCGATGCGTTCCGTTTGGAAGAAGTGAAATACGAGAACAAGGACAAGGGAAATGACTGACGCGGAGAATGCAAGCCTGACGTCAGGCGCCGCTGCTCAGTCTCTTCGAGGAAGGTGGGCACGATGTCATTGCAGCCGCATGAGCGGTTAATCCTGCTATGCGCCAGGACGCGCCTGGACGATGCGCTACGAGAGCGCATTTGCGCCGCCGTCGAGCAGCCTCTCTGCTGGCCGACGTTTGTGGCGCAAGCTAAGGAGCAAGAGCTCACGCCGCTCATGTATCTGAATCTCAAGCGGGCAGCCGCTGCGCTTGTGCCGCCTGAGACGTTGTCTCACCTGCGAGCACTGACGCAGCGCACTCTGATTCGCAACGCCCTTTTGTCAGAAGAGCTTTTTGCGCTCATCAAGCTGTTCAAGCGCGAAGGTATTGCATTCATCCCGCTGAAAGGCATTTTGTTGGCTGAGGCTGTTTACGGGGATATGAGCTTGCGTCCGATCCGTGATCTGGACGTGATGGTGCGCTCCGAAGACCTGCCTCGCGTCACTTCGCTGTTAGCGCAGCAGGGATTCTCTTGTCGTAGCGCTGACCCAGAGAAAGAGAGCCGCTCTCCCACCAAGCATGATCTGGCTTTCACCAAATCTCGAAGCGCAGTGAAAGTCTTACTGGAGCTGCATTGGAAACTCAAAGATCGCGTTTATCGGTTACCCGAAGAGATGATCTGGAACCATCGCGTTGCCTATGCTTGGCGCGGTGAGACGGTGATGATTCTATCGCCTGAGATGACACTGCTCCATCTGGTGCATCACCTCAATGCCAATGCTTACTCGTTGAAGGTCCTGGTGGATGTTGCTGAGACGCTGCGTGCATATCAGGAGGAGCTGGACTGGGATCAACTGGAAGCGCTGGCCGCGCGCTGCGGCATGATGAGGAATCTGGTGGTAGCCTTGGAGTGCGCCAACGCAGTGTTGGGTGCGCCCGTGCCGATAAAGGCGCGACAAATGGCTCCAGCCCTCGTCCGAGAACGAAGATGGTTGTGCGCGTTGGTGCGAGACCCACGCTGGTATTTCAGCCGCCGCGCTCAATTGATCCAGCGTCATGGAAATGTGCGTAACTTGTTTTCTGCGTTGTTTGTTGATGGGACGCCATCACAGCTATGGCAGGCCGTTCGCAGTGTTGGCAGAGACATTTCGTTGACCGGTTTGGTTCGGTCGGGCTTGAGAATGTTGGCGCCGCCATCAACGTAAGCATTGATCACGTATCGTCAGACTATGTGGATAGCATCAAGACATCGGCAACCCATCAAGCTCTGCGTGATAAGCGCGAGTCGCTACCTGGGCGGCTTTGAAAAAACGATCTATCAACTGTGTCAGCGGCTGGATGCAGAGCAATTTGATCTGTCAGTTTGTTTGCTGAACCGCGAAGGGCCGTTTGTCGAGTTGATGCGCCGGGAGTTTACTGATCGGGTTTATCTTTTTGATCTGAATTGGCCGTTGAAGCCGAGCGTGTTGCTAAGACTGATGCGGCACTTGCGGCAAACCGACCCGGACATCATTCATGCGTTTGGGTTCAAGGCCGATGCGGTGAGTCGTTGGGTGCGCGGGTCGCGGTCCAAGCCGGCGCTGATTTCCGCTGTGGCTAACCCAGCCCTGCCTCATGCGACGTGGCGGCGCTGGCTCAATCTAGCAACTGGTCAGCGCGTTGATGTCTACTGGGCAGACTGTCAAGCCCGCGCCCAGCATGGTGTTCGGCAGTTGGCCGTGCCAGCGGACAAAGTCAAAGTCATTCCGACCGGCATTGAACACGAGTCCAATGGCGCATGCAATACTGGCGGAGCGACCGTCAGAGCCCAGTTAGGCATCGAAGCCGAGACGCCGATCATCGCCTCGGTCGGCAATCTCCGCTTCATTAAGGGGCATCATCTGGTAATCGAGATGGCGTCCGTGGTGCTTCAGAAGTTTCCTCGCGCCGTATTTCTATTCATCGGCGCTGATATGAGTCGGGGCGCGCTGCCGGCGCTAGCCGCGCAGAGTGGATGCGGCGATCATTTTCGTTTCATAGGATTTTGCCACGATCCATGGCCTTACATTCAGGCGGCTGATGTGATCGTTTCGCCATCTTTGTCGGATGAGCTGCCGCAAGCTTTACTCGAATCTATGCTCGCCGGCAAGCCGATCGTTGCTTCCATGGTCGGCGGTATCACTGAAGTCGTTGAGCATGGCGTGAACGGCTTGCTGGTGCCAGCCGGTGACAGTCAGTCGTTGGCGCACGCTGTGATGCAATTGCTCGAAAATCCCAAACAGAGGCAGCGGCTTGGTCGCCAGGCCAGCCAGACGGTGCAACGTCGGTTTACTGTAGACCGAATGATTGCTGAGTTTGAAATGCTCTACGCTCATCTGGCCATGGCCGACGTTGTTCCAGCTCCAGCGGTGGTCAGTCAGGGAAGCGGCGTATGATTGAGAACGTTCGTTTGAGCGGAGGCTATGACGAAATGGATGTTGAAAATGGCCAAGGGCTGTTCTTGTCGGCCTGCCAGTGGGTCGTGTTTTAACGAGGCTATTTGGATGTGGAGGTAGATGGAAAATGAAAGTGATCGTTCCAGAGGGTGTACTAGCGCGTGAGCTACAGGGTGAATCTGTCCTCTTAAATCTGAACACGGAGTCTTATTTCGGACTGGATGAGGTGGGAACCGATATGTGGCGCGCGTTGACCACGTCCGAATCGGTCGAAGCGGCATATCAGATGCTGTTGACGCAATACGACGTGGAACCAGAGCGATTACGGCAAGACCTGAATGAATTGATCGAAAAGCTGGTGGAGCAAGGGTTGATTGAAATCCGCGATGCGTAATTCTGGGCAAATTCCTAGAGGTTGTGATGCTGTGATGAAGAGCTTGAACAAATTCCTACAGTTGTCTTGGCTCGAACGTTGGTTGTTCGTGCAGGCGTTGTTGCTGCTGCCGTTGACGGTCATGGCGTTGCGCATCGTAGGTTTCGCTCGCTGGCAGGCGGTGTTAGCACGGTTCGCGCCGCTGTGTGAGCTTTTGACTCCTGATTCAGACAAATTGGATGAGCTTCCGACTAGCGATGCAGGCAGCGTGATTCACCGGATACGGCGCACCGCCTGGATCATGCGTGCGGCGCGGCGGCGAGTGCCTTTGAATGTGACCTGTCTGCCGCAATCGCTGACGCTGTGGTGGTTGCTGCGTCGGCAGGGCATTGCCAGTGCGCTGCGCATCGGTGTGCGCAAAGAGGGCGGGTTGCTAGAAGCGCATGCCTGGGTGGAATGTGGAGGCATTATCGTTAATGGTGGAAGCGATGCGCACCGGCGGTTTGCTGCGTTCGAGTCGGCCATCGCGCCACGTGAGGTGATCTCTCTATGAGCGGCATTGTTGGTATTGTCATGTTGGACGGTGCGCCGGTTGATCGTCAGTTACTGCGGCGCATGACTGAGTTCATGACGTACCGCGGGCCTGATGCGCAAGCCGTTTGGAGTGACGGGCATGTCGGTTTTGGCCATACGCTGCTGCGCACAACGTTTGAGTCGGAATACGAACAGCAACCGTGCAGTCTGGATGGCCAGGTGTGGATCACTGCCGATGCACGGGTGGATGGCCGCGCTGATCTGATTCAAGCGCTAGCAGCTCATGGTCGAGATGTTCGTCACACAGCCACCGATGTGGAATTGATCTTGCACGCCTACCACGTGTGGGGCGAAGCGTGTGTCAACCATTTGCTCGGCGATTTCGCCTTCGCCATTTGGGACGGACACCGACGGCGATTATTCTGTGCCCGCGACCATTTTGGCTTGAAGCCGTTTTACTATGCCCATCTGCCCAATTGCTTGGTGTTCAGCAATACCCTCAATTGTGTCAGATTGCACCCCGATGTATCAGACCGGTTGAACGATCTGGCCATTGCTGATTTTCTTATGTTTGGTGGAAATCAAGATTTGGAGACCACCTCATTTGCCGATATTCGGCGGTTGCCGCCGGCTCACGTTTTAACGTGGTCAGACGGCCAGCTTCGCCAGGTTCGCTACTGGTCATTACCGACTGACGGTTCTATCCGTTATAAGCGCGCCGATGATTATGTCGCTCATTTTGGCGAATTGCTTCGCGCAGCGGTTGCCGATCGGTTGCGAACCACTCACGTTGGCATTTGGATGAGCGGGGGTCTTGATTCAACCTCGGTCGCGGCCATGGCCAAGGAAATTTTATCTGAGCAGTCCGCCCCATTTGATCTGCGCGCCTATACGGTTTTCCTCGATTGGTCGCTTCCTGATGGGGACCGCGACTACGCCAGAATTATGGCTGATAGTCTCGGCATTCCGATCCACTTTGTGATATTGAACGACTACAAGCCGTATGACCGTTGGGACGACCCAGCGGTGCAGCGGCCTGAACCGAACTATAACCTGTTTGAGGCTATGTTCGTAGACGAATACAACCAGGTGGCCCCGCATGCCCGGGTCGTACTAGGAGGCGATGGTGGCGATGCGCTGCTGGCCCGGACTCGCTCGTATTTTGTTGATCTTGTCAAAAAGCTACGGTGGGGCCGGCTGCTGGCTGATGTCAGTCGTTATGTCTGGTCATACAGAAAACTGCCGCCGCTTGGGTTCAGGTCAGCACTCAAACGATTCCTGGCAGTAGCGCCACCTCCTGATCATCCCCCGTTTCCTGAGTGGTTGAACCCATCGCTGGCCGAGCAGTTGAACCTTCGAGCGCGGTGGGAACAAGTCAATCGAGGGCCAGACGTGCGGCATCCAACGCATCCTGATGCTGCCCGTTATTTGCTCTACCCAACGTGGGTGAATGATTTTGAATCGTATGATCCCGGTGTTCACGGTTTTCCTCTGGAAACTCGGCTGCCTTATTTTGACGTTCGCTTGGTCAATTATGTTTTGGCGATTCCGCCCGTGCCGTGGTGCATTGATAAAGCGTTGCTTCGTCTCCTCGGAAAGGGACGATTACCCGAATGTGTACGCCTTCGTCCCAAGACGCCTTTGGCCAGCGACCCAACCATAGCACTACTTCAACGTGAGGATATGCAATGGCTCAATCACTTTGAGGATGTTCCTGAACTGTCGAAGTATGTGGATTTGAGTAAACTGCCTATCGTTGCTGGACCGTGCGGGGTTGATCACGTTCATTATAGCCTCAACCTACGGCCACGCACGCTGAACTATTGGTTACAGCAGGTCCATTCAACAAAGGCTCAATTTCAACAAATTCAAAACGGGAGGACACATGATGCAAGCACAAGAGAAGCTTACGAAAAAGTCCTACGGTAGTCCGAAACTGTTAACCTATGGTACATTCGGTCAACTTACAAAAGGCACACCCGCCGGAGCGAACAAGGATGGTGGCATGATGCCAAACAACAAAACAGACTAGAGAGGGAGTCTGGGTCGCAACACCTGATAGTTGATGGGTGGCAGTAGGGCGGCTCTTTAGGGCGCGACGGTCGCGCGCTGGGCAGGCCTCCTACAAACCCATCAGCTTGTAATCGTGGTACCCAGTCTGTCTGAATCAACGCATGAAACAAGGCAAAATGTCTCACGACCAAGCTGAGCAAAGTTTCCAGCAGATATCTCCGTCGCCCGCTGTGAGTGGGAGAGCCCGCTACCGGAGCTTGGTTTATGGGCTTCATGTGGAGTCCAATTTACCCATTCCAGGAGCGCTGCAAGATTGGAGCGATGCCGCTGTTGACACGTGGGTATGGTTAAGCGCCGAACCCCCTTGGCCGGTTGAGCCAATAGATTCGCCGCAGCAGGTCTACCATGTCACCCCGTATCGTGATGAAGCAGGCGAACCGGTGTTGGTCGTACGACGGTATCTGCAAACCGATGACTTTCGCTTCAGCTATAGCGATGGCACGGAGTTTATCATCAGTCGAGATGGCACGAGGATTTGGGCAACCTGGCCTGAAACTTCAACGCTGGAGGATACGGCCGTCTATCTACTTGGCGGCGTGTTTGCTTTCGCGTTGAACCTGCGCGGGGTTCCGCCGCTACATGGGAGCGCGGTCTCGGTTAACGGTCGTGCCGTTGCATTTCTTGGGCCGGCGGAGGCCGGAAAATCAACGCTTGCGGCAGCCATGGCTGAGCGCGGCTTCCCGGTGCTGACCGACGATGTTGTGGTTTTGGTTGACACGGCCGACGGCTTGTTGGTGCAACCCGGCTATCCTCGCGTGCGGCTCTGGTCGGACTCGGTCAAGGCGCTCTATGGCCGAGAAGATGCTTTGCCGCCACTGACACCGACGTGGGACAAGCGTTTTCTTGACCTGACCAAGAATGGCCATCGGTTTCAACCGCATCCGTTGCCGCTGGCGGCCATTTACGTGCTGGTGCCACGCCGACGAGAGTCAACGGGACCTCGGATTGAACCACTTCGAGGCCACGTTGGCCTGAGCACATTAGTGGCTGCCACTTATGTCGCTTATGACCAAAACAAGGCGAAACGGGCGCGACAGTTCGATGTGTTGAGTCGGTTATTGAATCACGTGCCAGTGCGGCAAATCACCGGCTATCGAGACATCAACCGCATCCCAACCTTGTGTCAAGTGATCCTTGACGATCTGCGAAGCCGCGGCGAGACCTGAAGGTGGTTACGAGAGTAGCCCTCACTGTTCGCCCGTGTGCATCGCCCTGATCAGTGCCGGCAGGATGATCTGAACGTCACGAGCAGAGAGCTTACTGCCTGCCGGGCCGCTGAATGTTCCTCGACGATTTATGCATGTGAATACCCTGGATGGCAGACATCTATGTATAGCATTGCTGCATACGGGACAATGATTGCCGACAAGGGACGGATGGAGCCCTACTGCGAGGCGCTGCGCCGGGCCGTCAACCCGGGCAGTGTTGTGGTTGACATCGGCACAGGCACAGGCATCTTTGCGTTTCTAGCCTGCCAGATGGGCGCGCGGAAGGTCTACGCCATTGAGCCTGACGACGCGATCCAGGTAGCTCGCGAGCTGGCCGTTGCCAATGGCTATGCCGACCGGATTCAGTTCATTCAGAAACGCTCCACAGAGGTTGAATTGCCGGAAC
>JANWZE010000104.1 GCA_025054955.1 Blastocatellia bacterium
GATCCAATTGAACTCAGGCCAACCAGCAAGAGAATGACAACTAACGAGAGATAATGTTTCTTCATAGATTCCTCCATACAAATGGTGTGGTTGGGGCGAGGGCAGGGCCGATGCACGTTCATTTCGGCTTCCATCTACTCACGTGCATAGGTGGGCCAAGGTCCCCCGAAAACATCCTGTTTCTCACTGGTTCGCCGATTCAGTTGCAGGGCGACGCTGAGTTGATCTTTCACATTCACTGGTGAAGGCCTGCCACATTGTCGCACGAACATCTCTGTTCGCAGCCTGAGCCAGAACGACTTTGGCCATCGTGGCCTCCCCCAATCTTGGCCAGGGCCATGCATGTCCGTTCGCTCCGACTCGCGGATACAATCACCGTCGGGGTTCTAACACGATCTCCCGCGCCAGTCGTTGGCCCATGACCTCCCGAATTTCGAGCCGCTCTTTATACCCTTGCATCTGTTTCTGGTCGTCGCCAATGATCCGCTGGGCCAGGGCCTCGGCCTTCGGCTCATTGGCCTCCATCGTGGCCAAATCTTTGTACTCGGTCAGCAGAAGCAAATTCCAATCCATGCTGCCATGCGCCTCCGTCATTAACACTTTGTATGAGAGAATCAGTCCTTCTCGTTTGGCGGCCTCCTGATTCCGTTTCCACTCTGAGGCGAGGTAGTTGAGATAGGCCGTGTCCATCCCCGGTTTCACTCTGATAAAGCCGATCTCCCAGACCGAACCGTTGCGGTAGGGCCGACTCACTTGAGCGAAAATCGAGATGCCAACCAAGAGCATTGATGCAACGAGTGAACTGATGAGTATGCGTTTTGTCTTCATATCATTCTCCTTCCCATCATGGGTGTCGTTTGAGGGCTCATCAGACGAGCGGCCGCGCCGTCTCGTCCTGGTGAACCCAGGTGGTTAATTAAGGGAGCGTGGATAGCTCTCCCTTCACTGTGGTTGCTCACCGTTTCGCCGCCACAGGCTTTGCCTTGTGGTGTAGTGCCTATTGGCTCAATGGTGTTTCCTGATAGGAAACCAATTGCCACCGACCTCCCCGACTGACCCATACACTCGTGGCATAAACCGGCTTCAACGGTTTCCCCTTGAATGAACCCTTGAGATCACATTTATACCGGATAATAGCCACATCTTGGGTGACTGGTGCGATGTGAGGCTCGTCTATTGAATAAGATTCAATGGTCAATTGGGCGATGCTCTCTATGTCTTCCTGTCTGGTGGATGGTCCTCCCTGCGTATAAGCTCTGTAATCTTCGGCCACCAGAGCCTTGATCGCCTGAACGTTTCTGCTTTTATACGCCTGCCATGATTCTCTCTCCAAGGCAATAAGTTGTTGCGCGAGCGTATCCCTCCCCGTCACCGGCTTGGAAGATTGTTGGGCTGCCCCGGTCAGTCCCAGAGCGGTCAAAACACTGGTCATAATCAAAACCAAAAAGATTTTTTTTGTCATCATAAGCTTGTCTCCTTTGATTGATTGGTTAAGGGCGTATCTGAAAGGGTCGCTCCAGAGGAGCGTCATGTTTATAGCCCATGTCCAAGAAGCCATCTCCAGCTCCGATAGGAGCGACATGTCGCCCCTGACAGGGCTGGAGGGATGGGGATAGCTCCAAACGATAAACCTGTCGTCCCTCACGGGACTTTGCAAACACGCCCTACCTCCTTGATGGAATGGCGAAGTGTCGGCATTATTCCGCGCCTGCCGCTTGCCCCAGCGCCGGAACCGCGCCGATCTGTTGCATCAGGCCGAGCGTGTCCCAGATGGTCGTTTCCTCGACGATCTGGCCGCCGGCAAATCGCGCGAAAGCAGTTCCCTTGACCAAGACCGGCTTGCCGCTCGGAGCGATGCCCATCAATTCACCCGTGTGTGTACCCACGAAGGTATAATGCACCATCACTTTGTCTCCTTCGCTGAGGGTTTCTTCAATGGTGGCTTGGCAGTCGGGAAACGCTCGGGTGTAAGTCTCATAAAGTTGTCTAAAACCAGACCGGCCGCGCAGCACTCCGCCCGGCGTGTGAATGACGCAGTCGGTGGCGTAAGTCTCCTCGATGAGCGCCGAATTCTTTTGGTTCCAGATTTCCTCGACGACGCGATTGTAAATGGCTGTGTTTTGTTTTGACATGCTCTGTTCTCCTTTCTGTCTGACATGTGCTGGCGGTTGTTGACCGCCGGTGGATGGCTGTTTGGCGTGACGTAGCATGAGATTGAATGCTGGCCCCCGCCAAGCCAGCTAGGGTAACGCTGCGATGATCTGGCGGTATTCAGGCTCAGTGAACGCACGGAGGGTGACCGTGCGGATGCTTCCTTTCGCGGCTTGGGCCAAAATGACTTTCGCCACCGTTTCATCGTCCGGCGCTTCGACCAGGAGGACAAAGTCATACTGGCCCATGGTGAGGTAAAACGCTTTCACTGTCGCGCCCATCTCTTGCCACGCCTCCTTGGCCGCTGCCAGTCGTTTGGGGCTTTCCTTGATGTTCTCGATGCCTTGTTGCGTCCAGTTTGCTAATAGAATGTACGTTGCCATTATGTCCTCCTTGTCGTTTTGAGTTAAAGATCAGGTCGGTTGTAAGAGCCACTCCTTCACGTTTTGTGCGCGTGTTCTCGCAGTAGTTGCGACAGCGTGAACAGATTCTCTTTCAAGACATAAGCGAAGGCGCCCGCCGCCCGCGCCGATTCGCGTAGGATCGGCTCATCGTAGTTGGTCACGATGATGATCCTGGCGTCAGGATAGGTGGCTTTGATCTGTTTGGTGGCGGTGAGCCCATCCACCGGCTCCAGTTCGATGTCCATGAGCACCCAGTCAGGTTGGTGCTCGGCGTAGGCGGCCAGCGCATGGCTGCCATCCGAGCATTCGTAGAAGTGCGTGACCAGGTCGCTCAACAGTGACTTGATCGTCCGGCGCATGGGTTCATTGTCTTCGACGATTAACATGTTCATGCTTCTCCTGGTGCACACTGAAAATCTGCTTGTCAACAGCGTGCTGGCAGATATATACATTGAATCGCATGAAGGCGGTATCGCGGATGAGGGGTATTTTGACTCCCTTAGTGCGGGTATTTTTCTACCTACTTTGGGTAGAGTGGGGGCGCACACCTCTGGCGTGCGGCCTTCAATAGCACGTTGGAAGCGTGCGTCCCCAGGCTTACAATTGCGACTCGTGCTCAAGAGCGAATTTCATCAGGGCGTGGCTGCCCTGTAGCTCCAGTTTGAGGCAGATATTCTTCCGGTGAGTGCGGACCGTGTGAGGGCTGATGTACAACAGCTCAGCAATCTCTTTGCTGGTTTTGTATTCGGCGATGAGCTTGAGGATCTGGCGCTCGGTGGGCGTCAGCAGATCAAGACTGAGGCGGGGCTTGGCGGGCAGCGATGACGGTCGCCGTCGGCCCACCAGATACGAGGTCAACGCTGGGCTGGTGTAATGCTGTCCTGCCATCACAGCTCGGATGCTACTGACAATGTCGGTGACGGCGCTGTCTTTGAGCACGTAACCCTTGGCCCCCAGAGCTAACGCTTCGTTGAAAAAGTCTTCTTCGCTGTGCACGGTGAGGAAGATGATCTGGACGGCGAGGTGTTGTTTTTGGAGCGCGCGCGCCACGCTGAAACCATCCATCTGCGGCATGTCAATATCAAGGATGACAATCGCCGGCCGCAGCGCGGCAATCTGTTCCAGCGCCGCCTGACCATCGCCCACTTCTGCCACCACCTTCAAGTTTGACTCGCGTTCAATGACCTGCCGCAAGCCTTGACGAAAGATCGGGTGATCATCGGCAATGAGCAATCGAATTTCATTGAACATAGCATCCATCCTTCAAGGCCACTCGGAGGGTGACCGTCGTGCCCTGGCCCGGAGCCGATTGAATGAGCGGACTAGCGCCCAGAATGCGCGCGCGCTCCTTCATGCCAATCCAGCCGAATCCGCCGCCCTCATCTCCGGGCAGGTCAGCCGTGCATCCCTTGCCATTGTCTTGAACCACGATCTCCATGAACTGCCCGTCTTTCTTAATCATCACTTTCACTTCGGTCGCTTCCGCGTGCTTGACGACGTTACTGAGACTCTCCTGGACGATGCGGTAAAAGTGAATCTCCAACTCGGGCGGCAACACCCCATCAATCGGATCGAGCTCGGTCGTAATGCTCAGCCTGTTGGAACTGGCCACGTTGCGGATCACTGCTTCAATGGCTTTGGTCAAGCCGAGGCGATCAATCTGGAAAGGACGCAGATCATACGCGATCTGTCTCACTTCAGCGAGGGCTTGGCTGGCGGCCTCAGCAATCTCTTCCATCTGCTCGAAGGCGTGTTCTGAATTTTCAGGCGTTTGCAAGCTGTGCAACGCCCGGTTCTTGATGATGACCAGGCTTTGACTGAGGCTGTCGTGCAGTTCCGAGGCAATGCGTTTGCGCTCATGCTCCTGCATCTCGATCAGACGCCGCGAAAATTCTTCGTGCGCCGCCTTCGCCCGCTTCAGTTGCGAGACCCGCCGATGATAGATCAGCAGGACCAGGCCTCCCACGCCCAAGACCGTGAGCGACACAAACCACCACGCCTGCCAGAATGGAGGCAAGAGCACAAACTGGATGCTCGCGCCGTCCAGATTCCACACGCCGTCATTGTTCATCGCAATCACTCTGAACCGATACTGACCCGGCGGCAGGTGGGTGTAGTACGCCGTGCGCCGCGTGCCTGCCTCCACCCAAGTATCATCGTAGCCTTCCAGTTGGTACTTGAAGCGCACTTTTTCCGGCGCGGTGAAACATAGGCCCGTGTAGTGAACCTCAAAGTCTTTCTGGTTCGGCGCGATTTCAACCGTTTGTCCAAGATCAACCGAGATCTTATCAGCCAACATCTGCTCGATATGTATAGGCGGGGGTAATGGGTTGCCGACGCTTGGGTCCACGACGACGACGCCTTTGATGGTGGGGAACCAGAGCTTGCCATCCCGCGTCTTCCACCCGGCCGGTTGAGCGCCGCCATTACACTCGCTGATCGCCATGCCATCACCCGTGCCATAAGAAATCGAAGTGACGGCCTTGATCTTCCCATCGGCCAGATCGTTCAACTCGCGCCGGTAGACGCGATAGATGCCTCGGTTGCAACTCATCCAGAAGTAGCCGCGATCATCTTCCAGAATCCTCGACACGATGTTGTCAAACAATCCATTCTTGGCGGTGATCGGCGTGAATGCTCCGTTTTTGAACCGGTTCAACCCGCCGCCGTAGGTGCCGATCCAGAGCGCGCCGTCAGCAGCTTCATAGATGTCCCGGATGTAATTGTGTGACAGGCCATTTTCAGTTGTATAGTTTGTAAACTGGCCATCTTTCAAACGACTGAGTCCGCCCGTCGTGCCGATCCAGAGCGCGCCTTGACGGTCTTGCGTGATGACCCGCACATCGCTGCAGACCAATCCGTCTGCCACACGATAGTGAGTCATTTCACCATCCTTCAGTTGGTAGAGCCCGCCGGGGTTTCCGGGCGCATTGCCCTTGAGTGTCCCGATCCAAACGGCTCCCTGTTGGTCTTCGTAGATCGCCATGACGGGGACATCCACAAACCGCTCCAAGCTCGTCAGTCGTCCCTCTCGATACAGGTGAAGCCCCAGGTAATCGCCAATCCAGAGACTGCCATCGCGTGCTCGTCGTAGCGCCCATGGTCCGATGAGCGTGCGGCGTCCCTGGAGGTTGTAGGCATAGAGGTTGTGGACAGTGAACGTCCCATTCTGGAACTGGAACAACCCCCCAGACATGGAACCGAGCCATACCTTCCCATCCACGTCTTCCGTCACGGGGACAAAACTGTTGTCAGAAAGTCCATCAACCTGCGTGTAAGCCGTCAATTGTCCCGGCCTGAATCGGTGCAGCCCTTTCCCATCCGTGCCGATCCAGAGGTTTCCTTCGCGGTCCACGAGCAATGCGCGCAGGCGTGGTATCTGATCAATCAAGCGCGTGAGTGCCCCGATCTCTTGCTCCATAACGATCCGCCCATCCTCAAACCGGGCCACACCCTGCGGCGTTAGGAAGCGGATGTTTCCCTCACGATCCTGAAAGACGCGAAGGACGAGGTCACTGCGCACGTCCTGCGCCGATGACAAGAGGTGGCGGGTGACGGTCGTCAATACGCCCGCGCGGTACCGGAAGAGTCCCCGCGTGGTGGCGATCCAGAGGCTGCCGTCCGGCCCTGCGCCCTGATTCAAAATCCGTCCGGGACCATCGCCGATAATGGTTGTTGTAGTCATCCTGTTCCCGTCAAATCGCATCACGGCGCGATCGGAGGAAAACCAGAGGTGACCGTTCGACTCCTCTTGGATGCATTTGATCGTCTGGGTTGGAAAACCATCCGCCGATCTGTCAGTGGTCAGCGCCCCGTGCGCGTAGCGCGTCAGCCCGCCCGGCTCCGTCCCAATCCACAGTGTTCCGTCACGGTCCTCACCAATCGCCCACACCAGATTGCTCGGCAATCCGTTTTCTACTGTGTAGGTGGTGAATCGGCCTTGTGCATAGCGGGTCAGCCCGCCATTCTCTGTGCCAATCCATAAGATTCCGGCTCGATCTTCAAACAGCGTGACGATCCGGCTGCTTCGTAATCCCGGACTGGTGGTGGCATCGAAGATGGTGAACTTCATTCCGTCGAAACGCGCCAGCCCGCCGAATGTGCCAAGCCAGAGGTAGCCATCACGGGTTTGCACAATGCTGGTGACAGAATTTTGCGGCAGTCCATCTTCGGTGGTCCAAGCCTGATGCAGAGCAGGTGGCCCTTGTGGTTGGGATGCAGCAGCCGAGGCCGATCCTTGACCAGCCGCAAGCCACCATATCAGCATTGCCAGAGCAACACCCTGTACGCTACAACCACCGCTGCTCGTCGTCCAATTCACAACCTGGTCACCAGTGCGACCTTAGGAATTTGCTTACCGCCCTCATCCCGGAGGTCTACGCTGGCCTCAGTATAAGGTCTATGACCTGAAAGGGCAATGAGCAAACTGTATCGTGAGTGGTCACGACAAAGACGCCGAACACGCGACGAACCACCAGCCGGTTGACGGCAGGTCAATCCCCGTCACCACTTTGTGCCGTGTTTCGGGAGATTCGTTTCGATTCAAATCCGCGGACGACAACGTAGGCAATGAGGGCGAACAGGAAAAACACGAGCAGCATCCAGGCGATCCCTTGGAGCGCGCCAATGATGGTTTTATAAACTTCGATCAGCCAACGATCCAAGTTGAGCGCCATTGACTGCCCGTCTTTATCCGGCGTGATGTATTTCTCCAGCTCCCACACACGGACGCCGCCAGAGATGCCCACCACATAAATGGCAAACAGAATGTAGCGTTGCCACGACGATGCCAGCTCTTCTGAAACAAGTCGGTCGAGGATTTTCTTGACAGGATGCGCGAACAACCATGCCGCCACTGTCGAGACAACAGCAGCTATCAACAGAGTCACAGCCAACAGGGTGATGAACATGTGATGCCTCCTGTTTTGAGCATGGAGCACGGTATGTGGCACAGGCGTTCCCGCCTATGCTCCGTTTTCATGCTTCGTGGTGTGCGCGGAGCTCATGGGCGATTCCTGACTTTATCTTGGAGTGCGCCGGCAGAGCGAAGCGGCGACGGCGCTTTCACCTCTGCATATAACCCTTTTGATCGTTCGTGGCGTGCTGTTGCCGATGAACGATTCCCAGAGGATGCGACTTGAAATAAGGAAGGCCCTTTACCATGACGCTCCGCTTGATGGTTGCGCGTTGACGCGCGCATCCTCTGGGATACGCCTGAGCGCCAGCGAGGCGGGATCGCGGCCGCTGGATCACAATCCGTGCTCCTGCCGCGTCACGCGAATTTGCTCAAGGTGATGCCGTGTGTGGTCCGTTTGATGATAGATCAGTTGACGGACGGTGAGCTTGGTCACTTCTGATGCGCCGGCTCGTTTGAGCATAACGAACCGCTCCCATGCCTGGGGCAGCTCGCGCAGCAGTTGCTCGATGTGCTGATGTTTGGCGCGCATCAGCGCCAGGTCGGGCGCAATCGGACGACTGGCGTAATCCAGCGCCGCTGCGCACACCGTATTTGAATCGTACCAGCCCAGATCAACCGTGCAGCCAGAATGGCTCAAGGCAGCTTTGACAATCATCGAGCTGATGTCATCCATGTCTACGATATGGTGGACAATCTCGCGGATTGTCCATTTGCCAATCGTGTGCGCGACATCGAGGTCCGGCTCGGTTAGGCCAGCCAGAGCAGCTTCCAACTGATCTGGCGCCATGATGTACTGCACGAGTAATTCCTGCCGGGTCAGCTCCAGCTCGGCATCGCCTGTCGGTTGTTGATGTGTTCGAGAAATGGCCTGGGCTGTCATTACTCTTAGCCTCCTAAAAGCAGCGTTCGGCGATCAGCAGTCAGCCTGCCCGTTTGCTCAACGGGTCAGGCCGAGCGCCGATCTCTGTTTTTCTCGGTTTAGCACTCCAGCAATTTTCAACCTGCCTTCATCGGCGAGCGCCCGCAACCGGGCGAGTTGACGCCTGCTGGCGGGCGTCGCAGCGTAAACGAATTGGCAAGCCGCTCTAATAGCGCAAAATCAACGCCACGCGCTGATGAGCCTGCAATGCGCCATTGTCAACGAACACAACCCGTCCGTGTTTGCTCAACACGGTTTGTACTAATTCATCCACCGCGTCATCCAGGACATCTGAGGAGGTCACGTTCTCAGCGGGAATCAGGTACAAGCCGGTGGCATCGGTGCGGGCGGGATAATGAAAATCTTCTTCAACCAGCAACGTCTGGCCGCGCCCTTCGTGAGCGAGTCGCCAGACTTCCCCAATGCCGGAGACATAGCGTTGCGTGCTAACCGCTACGGCTAGCTCATCCAAAGCTTTTCGCTTTTCCATCTCCAGTTCGTTCCTGATCAGCGGCCAGACCAGTTCAGCCAGCTTCGTTGGCGGTAGGTCCTGATAGTGCCCCGTCAACGTCGCGCGAATCATTCGTGTGTTGGTTGAGACCTCATCGAACAGGCTCAGCGCGCGTTTGGTTCCAACCACCACGGCGGGCAGCGCTTCCGCATTGAGAAGCTGTCCGAAAGCCGTATCCACACGACGCAGGAATTGACGATACCGTTCATCGCGATGCTTTGACTTCTCATTCCCGAAATTGCTCGGCAGCGGCTTCGTCCAACCAAGTTGTTCAAGATTCATCGGAAATTCGCCGCCAATGACTTCCAGCAGTGTGTCACGGACGCCCTTGTAAACGCGCGTCCCCTTGGGGCTCAGCACCAGCACCCAGTAACGTGGCGTTCGGTTCAGCATCGCGATCAGATCGCGTATGGCAAACGTTTCGTCAACGACCACCTGCTCTTTGAGCGGAAACGGCACGTAGTAGAGATTGGCGTAATCGCGATTGACAAACAAAGCCAGCCCATCCAGCGTCCGGTGATAATCAATCTGCGCGACCAGCTCCTCTAGCTTCTTGAGCAAGGGCTCGACGTCCGGTTTGGCACATTCTGCAAGCAGCCGATGGGTAGCTTGTGTCACCAGATTTTTAACTCGGATCGGGTCCTGGCGCCCTTCGACCGCATTGCGGTGGGTTGGCACCAAGATGGATACAGCCGGATAGCCGCGAATGGATTGGAGACGTTGAATGTCTTTGCGATTCATCGTGTGCATCCTCCTTGTCGTAACGGTTACACATAGGCCCCAGTGGGAGCCTTCCTTGAGGGAGGTCAATGCGATTGTCTGCGCGTGAACATCTCATCATGATGTCCCTCATGGGCGGGCCCCAACGAGCCATCAACAGGCAGCTTTCAACTATACACACCATGCTTTTTTATTCAAGGGCAAACACTATGCCATCGGGCGTCGCCTCCTGGCTCCGCGCAAGTGATAGGCGATCAGTCCATTGAATCGGCAGGACGGAATGGTGGTCGGGTAGCCTTGGGCAAGCTCACGCAACGGCGGGGTGTTTTCGCGCGATGGGCGCTCCCGATGGATGGGCGCCGGTTGACCCGCTGCGCCATCTGCCGCGGTTGCCGCAAGGTTTTTGTGGGCTAATGCTATGTTGAAAGAGGCATGAGTGTCTGCAAACAGACAATGCCATCAGCGCAACCACGATCAGCCGGGTCAGGGAAGTTACCTCGTGCTTATCAATGAGGGTGATACTTCCCGATTCAATGCCTCGACATACAGATGCTCGCGCGTCCAGGGCAAAGCATTATTCAACCCGTTGGTGAACGTGATCTGGTAGAGTCGCAGATTGCCGTAGCGGAAACCTGCTTCGGCCGAGTTCAAAAACATCCGCCACATGCGGACGAATCGCGCGTCAAACATGGCTTCAATCTCGGCGGCATGCGCTTCAAATCGCTGTCGCCACTGACGCAGCGTTTCACTGTAATGCAGCCGCAGGTTCTCTACGTCAATAGGGACGAGCCCGGCTTTTCCCATCTCTCGTAAGATTTCGTCAAGCAAGGGCAGGTACGCGCCGGGGAAAATGTACTTCATCGTCCAGGGATCGCCAGCCGAAGGGCGATCCTTGCCGATTGTATGAAGAAGCCCAAGGCCGCCTGGCTTGAGCAAGGCGCGCGCCTGAGCCATAAACGTGGGGATGAATTGTTTGCCGACATGCTCAAACATGCCGATGGAAACCAGCTTGTCAAATTGTCCTGACAGTTGCCGGTAATCTTGGCGCTCAATCCTGATGAACTGCTCCAGATGCTCGCGTGCGACGGTTGCGCGCGCCCACTCCACCTGGGGCTGTGACAATGTGCAGCCGACGCCTCTGACGCCATAGTGGCGAGCGGCGTACATCAACATCCCGCCCCAGCCGCAACCAATGTCCACCAGCGTGTCGCCAAGCTGAAGTTGGAGCTTACGGCAAATGTGCTCGTACTTTTGCTGCTGCGCTTGCTCCAGTGTGTCGTCGGGCCGCCGGAAGTAAGCGCACGAATAGGTCATGCTTTCATCAAGCCAGAGTCGGTAAAACTCGTTGCCTCGATCATAGTGATAAGCGATATTGCGCGGCGCGCGCCGTAACGTGTTGCGAGAGGTCACTGCGTGCCACAACATGCGCAATGCGACGTGCCATGGCAATTTAAGATTTTGGATACGCGGGTCCAGCCCGAGACGAATCAATGGCTGCCAGTCGCCCTCTACCGTGATGTGGCCTGCCATGTACTCTTCGCCGAATCCAAGCGAACCTTCGCTGAGCGTCCGCTTCAACGCGCGTTCGGTTTCAAATCCCAGCACGAAAGCTGGCTCTTCTTCGCCGATGCGGAGCCGCTCGCCATCCCAGAATCGCACCTCGCATGAGACAAGCGAGCCATTGTCGGTGACCGCCTGCAGAAGCTGCTGGAAAACTCGTTTCATGGCTGATCAGCCTCCTTACAAGGATCTGTGTGATTGTCTGCCGGTCGTTTGCCGCCGCGCCCATTATAGCGGATTGCCGGCGGCCAATCCAAACTTTATTGATTCGGCTCGCTTGATTCCGCAACCGCCTGGTTGCTTCTGCAACCGCGCTCTCTTCGCATCCGGCCATCGCCACTGGCAATAGGCCTCGTTGGGAACGATTGCCGGCTCGCACAACAGAGGCATGCGCCGTCGCCACAACCCGCCATCGCACTAGCCGCCGTCACAACAGCCGCTATCGCAACCGATCAACCGAATTTAACGGCGCACATCCGCTAGAATCACACTAACCGCTGTCACAACAGCCGCCGTCACAACAGCGACGCACTTGGTGGCCGCTCTCGCGCATCGGTTAGCTTCGGTTCTGCTCGAGGAATTCCCGTGTGAACTGGTTCCAGGTTTCGTCGTCCATAAGTTCGAGAACGCCGTCGGCCAGTTGACCGCCATCTTGAAGCACGTGCCCCAGCGCCACTGTAGCCATCGGTCGAGCGGCAAAGAATTCCTGGATGCGTCGCCATTCACCTTCCAACCATGTCCAGGCCTCTTCAGCGATCCTCAACTGTTTCAGGTCACGAGCCAGATGATGTGGCCTGATGTGGCAGACCCAGCCGGCTCGATAGGGGTCTTCTCGGATGACCTGTGGAGAGCGGTTCAGGTCGTGATTGACGGCATGCACCACACCATCAATAGGAGACCTGAATGTGGCCGCTCGTGCCCCTTGGCGAATGGTGAACAGCGGATCGCCACGATGGACCTCCTGCCCGTTGGCAGGCAATTCAATGGCGTCAATGCGACCGATCAGGCGTTGTGTCACATCATCCATGCCAACCTGCGCCCAGCCCAACCGATCCACGTTGACCCAGGTGTGGCCGGCATCGAAGAAGACGCCTGCCGGCGCCATCGCCTCGAAGGCGAACGTGGGCACAGCTTCTGGCGTCGCCGACTGAAGGGCCGGCGCTCGCTTTTTCGCTTCATTCCACTGCACAATCGAATCAATCATGATGAAAGCGACAATCGTTAAAATGACAAAGATAGCAACCATACTTCACCTCCTTCCGCCCGGCTCACGACGGACGTCGCCATGTTGGCTTGGCGTCTGTTCAGATGCGCGGACGGTGGATAAGAATTTGTCAAGAATTGACTGCAACCGACGAGCATCAATCCAATGACCAGCCTCTGTAACAGGTGTCCCTCCATCCTGTAACGTGATGCCAACCTCTGCGCTGGCGCCGCTCGTCAACCGACGCAATTCTTCAATCAACGTCTCGATAGCCACTGGATCAAATGGCGCACGCTGAGCCGGCGATGCGCCCTGCTGTCCTCGCATGACTTGATCAAAGGCGCAATGCTCGCAGTCGTAGGCCTGGTCGCAGAGCTTGTAATCAACGACCTTGGCCAGCATCCACACGCACTTGAGCAGATGCTCCGTCGGCAGCGCGTCCGGATCGTAAGCTCGGTTGTGCGCATCGTTCATCATACTCTCACTCCTCCAGCTTATTTGGTTGTGCAAGCAGTGTGCCGAGCAACCCGCAATGGGGCTGAGCGCCGTGCGTCGCGGCAAGTCATGCTACGCTGCAAGTTACAAGCTGAGGCAAAATCCTATGAGGTGTTGCGCCAATCCTGGCCTGTTGAAAGGGTCAACACGAACCGGGCTGGCCAGTCAATAAATTCTGCTAATCTGTAGTCAGAAAGGCATCTAACGTCAGTAGAAAAAATCAACGCAGATTGTTGTGGATCTCAACAAAGACGAGCCGCTAAGATGCTGAGAAGTGAACAGCGATGATTCAAAAAGCCACTGGTGTGAAACACAGTCACGTACCAGCGTGGATGACGAAGGAGAAGAGCGGCCGGGGAATCGCTTGTTGAGGACCAAAGCGAGTGGTCGCTAATGCCTCCGCGCTGGCATCTGCAGCGATCCGCCGACGTGGCGGCGTCTGTGTTCTCTTCTTTGGAGAATCGCCGATGCGCTGACGCCGCCTTAGCCGGATGGGGATTTGACCCGCTCTAGGTATTTGCCTGTTTCCACCTCGACCCTGACCACATCGCCCTGTTTGATGAATTGAGGCACAAGCAGCTCCATGCCATTTTCCAGCACGACCGCCTTGTAAGTTGAGGTGTCGTGTTCGCGCAGGCCGGGCGGCGCGGTGACAACCGTCAGATCAACGGTTTCAGGGAATACAACGTTGATCGGGTTACCATCGTAAAGCTCGATGCCAATGGGCCGACCGGCTTGGAGAAATTTATCTCGACCACCGATGAGGTCGCGCGGCAGGCCGATTTGATCGAACGTCTCCGGGTCCATGAAGTAGAAGGAATCGCCATCCGAGTAGAGATATTCCATGTCGCGACGCTCAATCAGCACCTCTTCGATTTTCTCTTCGGGATGCAGCCGCCATTCTTTGATGTGGCGCGTGCGCAGATGTCGCGCTTTGGCGTACATCACGCCGCCCAGTTTGCCGCCTCCGGCGTGGTATTCGGCGCTGAGGATGCGATAGAGTTCGCCTTCCATTTTGGCGACCATGCCGGCTCTGAGTTCGCTCGCCGTGATCATACGTTCTCCTCCTCGATGTGAACGGTGCTTGAACGAGATTTATAATGTAAGCCCATGATTCAATTCCCGCAATGCAATTTGTGTCAAGAGGCTGCGGAGCTCATCAGCAAACGCTCTGGTGAAGTCAGGCGGCGCAATCCGCACACGTGCGCCGTGAGCGTGCTTGGCGGTCTGTATCAGCATGCGGCGAGCGATTCGCGGCGGTCTGCATGAGTACGCTGTCCGCAGCGGTGGGAGACAGGCGCTCCGCTTGACCGGTTGCCGTCCAGCGACCTATACTGCCACGCCATGCGATACCTTGCATTCATGCTGCTGTGTCTCATGCCGGTGGCGGCTCAACAGCCGACGATGACGATCGAAGAGTATGAGCCGAAATCCACGTTGGTTGTCCCACAGCACATCGTGACGCGAGCCAAGTATCCGTTCATTGACGTGCACAGCCATCAGAACTCGATGATGTCGGCTGAGGAACTGGCCAAATTGGTCGAGCAGATGGATCAGCTCAATATGCGTGTGATGGTCAACCTCAGCGGCGGCAGCGGCGAGCGGTTGAAACAGGGCGTTGCCAACATGAAAGGACGTTATCCAGATCGGTTCGTCCTGTTTGCCAATATCAGCTTTGAAGGGATTGACCAGCCCGATTACGGCAAGCGTGTCGCTGCTCAGTTGGAACAAGACGTGAAAAACGGCGCGCAAGGATTGAAGATTTTTAAGAACCTGGGCATGACAGCCCGCGACAGCGCCGGTCAGCGTATCCCTGTGGACGACCCGCGACTCGACCCGGTATGGCAAAAGTGCGCCGAGTTGAAAATCCCTGTGCTCATCCACACGGCTGATCCCAAGCCGTTTTGGGACCCGATGGACAGATTCAACGAGCGCTGGCTGGAGTTGAAAGAAATTCCTAGCCGCGCGCGTCCGCCTGACAAATTCCCGCCGTGGGAACAGATCATCGGCGAGCAGCATAACCTCTTTGCCAAACATCCGAAGACGATCTTCATCAATGCGCATCTGGGATGGTATGGCGGCAATCTGGAACAACTCGGCAAGCTGATGGACAGGCTGCCGAATATGTACACTGAAATCGGCGCCGTGCTGGCCGAACTGGGCCGCCAGCCACGCTTCGCGCGTCAATGGTTCATCAAGTATCAAGATCGCGTCATGTTCGGCAAAGATGCGTGGAATCCACAGGAATATCACGTCTATTTTCGCGTGCTGGAAACCGCCGACGAGTATTTCGATTACTACCGCAAACGGCACGCGCACTGGAAAATGTACGGCCTCGAATTGCCTGACGAAGTGTTAAAAAAGCTCTATTACAAAAATGCGCTGCGCGTGATCCCCGGCATCAATCCGACTGGCTTTCCCCGTTAGCACTGAGCTATGCGCGGGACATTACGAAACTTTGAAGAAGGGAAACCGGATGACGCGGGTCCAGCAGCGCCGGCCGATGGCTGCGCATCGTATCTGCATGAGCCGCTCGCGTGCGCTGTCTTTCTCAGCGCTTCCCAGCCTGTGAGGTCCGAGCTTATTTGTCATCGCCGCCTTTGAATACACTGCCGACCTTTTTTATTCCGCCGCCCACTCGACGGAAGAATCGCCCCACCCGGTTGTCAGCTTGCTTCGTTTTTTGTGATACCTGCGATTGAGCGTGATGATTGTCCGGAAGTCGGCGCGGCTCCTTTTTCGCCAGTGCGATGCTTTGTTGCTCCGATGACTTTCGAGGTGGATTGGAAATGCGACGCGCTGGCGCAGCAGGCGCGTTGACCCTCGGTGGCGCCGTTTCTCTTAGTAAATGATCGGACGGCTTGAGTGATGATTGTGGCGGCGGTGGTGGCGCGACCGCGGGCGTTCTGGTGGTGGTTGCCAGTCCAGCAGCAAAGCTGATGAAACCGACAAGCGCAACAGCGATGGCATAAGATCGCCAGTTGAGTAGTGTGGCCTGATTGAGCGGCACTCGGGTCGCATGCCCCTTTCGTGGCAAGTTCGTTTGCTCAACCGGCGTGCTGTGGATTTCTCTGGTGCGGGCGGCCTGGTCGCATTCGTTCGCAACCGATAATTCATGGCGGTGGGCTGACTCATGTGTCTCGATGGGTGGGCTGGTGCCCGTCTTTATGGGTGGGCTGGTGGCCGTCTTTTCGCTCGGAAGGGTTTCCACCATGGTTGGCCTTGGCGGAACCGCTTGCGCAAGTTCGGCACGGAATTCGGTCGCCGATTGAAATCGCTGACTAGGTTTCTTGGCCAGCGCGCGCAAAATAGCGGCTTCGATTCGCGCCGGGATGCTGGGCACGAGCGCGCGCGGCGCCGGGGGCGTGGCTTCGACGTGCTGTTTCATCAGTTCGTATTCATTGCGGCCGGTGAAGGGGAGACGCCCTGTGAGCATTTCAAACAGCACAACGCCGAGTGAGTAAATATCGGAACGCGCGTCCAATTCTTCAGCGCCGAACTGCTCTGGCGACATGTATTCAGGTGTGCCAACCAGCATGCCTTCTTGTGTGACACGCGCGATTCGCGGGAGCCGCGCGATACCGAAATCCATCACCTTGATCGTTCCCGCGTCGGTCAGCATGATGTTGTCCGGTTTAATGTCGCGGTGAACGATGCCGGCCTGATGCGCATGGGCGATGCCATCGAGAATTTCACAGAAGAGCGGTATAGCCTGTTGATAGGGCATTGCGCCGGATTGCCTGATGATCCGGTCCAGTGGCAGGCCGCGGACAAATTCCATGGCGATGAAAAAACGATCGCCGTGCCGGAAGAAGCTATACACCGAAGCGAGCGCCGGATGTCTCAGCTTGGCCAGCGTGACCGCTTCCAGACAGAATCGCTCCAAACTCTGCGAGTGACGGGCAAACTCAGGATGAAGCGCCTTGAGCGCAACGTCGCGGTGGTGGATCAAGTCGGTGGCCCTGTAGACGGCGCACATGCCACCCATGCCGATTTTTTCGATGATGCGATAATGACCGACGATCTTTTCGGTCCACTCATCATGCTGCTGAGCATGCGTGCGCGATGGCGTCATAGCGTTGGCGCTCGCCGAGCGTTCAATCACAGGACTACTCATCTTGTCGCGAAGCGAACGCGCCCACAAGGACGGCGATCACCACCAGTGTTGTGACAAAGAAAATCAGCATCTGGTAGCTCGACAACGCCCAGGCCGTTTGGCTGGCGCCCGGCTCACCCGCTTCGAGCTTGGAAGATGCTCCGCTCATCGAATCCATCACCGCCGTAATAAATCCGATGAAGATGGCCAGCAACGCCGTACCGACGAGCAGGTTTCGCACGGTGAATGTCGTATCACCGGCCTCTGTGGGAGCAGCGATGACCTCTGCCACGTGTTCTTGAGCCGTTGGCACGAGGTCAGAGACGAGCGTTTCACCCTGATAAAATCTGATTTTCGGCCCATTCACGCCGAATTCGATGACATCGCCCGGCTTGAGTGGGCTCCGGCCGGTAACCCGTTGGCCGTTTACAAACGTCCCGTTGCGGCTGTCCAGATCAATGACCACGAAGCCATCGCCTTGCCGGATAATTTTGGCATGTTTGCGGCCGGCCAGCAGGTCTTTCTCCTGATCAAAAGCAATGGTGTTGGATGGGTCACGACCGATCGTCAATTCATCATCCGGCCCCAGTGTGTGCCACTCGGTTTGACCCGTTTTGGAACCCTGCAAGTGTTTGACGGCCACTGAGTGGTTGATCGCGTCAGTCGGCGTCATCTCAGAGGTTTTCAGTCTTCCTGTCGCGTCAACTGGCACGACAAATCGCGTTGGGCGAATAGTGGACGCCCGTTGAAGCACCCGCGTGGCCAAACCGGCCAGCGAATCTTTGCCTTGGTAGAATTGAATACTTGGCCCGCCCGGCCCAAATTCAATCACGTCGCCTGATTTCAATGCGGTTGGTTCAGTGATGCGTTCATGGTTGACGAACGTGCCGTTGCGGCTCTGCAAATCCACCAGCACGGTTTGGTCATGTTGCCGGACGATCTTGGCATGTTTGCGCCCGACCAGATCGTCTTCGTCTTTGTGAAACTGTAGCCTGTTGGAGGGATCACGGCCAATGGTGAGTTCTTCGTTCAGTTCAAGATCAAACCATTCTGTCTGGCCGCTTTTTGAACCACGCAGATGTTTAATAATGATCGGCTCCATACAGCTCACCTCGAGCTGAGCTGTGTGCAAGCATCATACCAGAGGTGATCCCTGACATGGTTGGCAGTGAGTAGCCAAAAATCAGTCGTTTAGGCATTGCCGAGCTGCTGCATGAGTGGTTGCATGGTTGAAACTTTCCTTTCACGGCGTCGGCTCGGTGTTTCAGTCATGAAAACCGGTGGCGTCGCGCCAGCTTTGCCCTTGAGCGATTTTTCTGCTCTAAAAAATAATAACCATTTTCATGCTTCGTGGCATACTGTTGCACATCGGCGATTCCCTTGAGAATGTGGCGCAGGCGTTGCCTCCTGTGCTCTATATTTCATTCTTCGAGCGTGCCATTGCGCCGGGCAATTCCCTTGAAAATAGCCCACGGAACACACGAAGTTCACGAAAGAATTGCATTTTCATGTTCGTGGCGAGCGCGGAGCACTGAGCGATTCCTGCTTGGAAGCAAGAGGAACCTGCATGGCTCTTTCGTTGGCCTGCATTCCGCGCCTGAAAATCGCATCACCACGTCCGTGCTTGCGCCGGCAACAGAAGCTGATTGACATTGTGGCAACTGCGCCATCGTTTGCGTGGCTGACGAGTTGACCGACATGCAGGAGTTAAGCCAGACCAGGAGGGATGGCAGCAACAGTTTTTAGGGCTGCCCAATGAGATCGGGCGCGCGCAAAGCGCGGCAACCGACGGCGAATCTCGACAAACATGGAGCGGGCGATTACCATTTTGCCTTGCGTGAAATCGGGCATGATGCGAGTCGCTGTCATTGGTGTAGGGCAAATGGGACGACACCATGCGCGTGTCTACGCCGGGTTAGAATCGGTTCGCCTGGTCGGCGTATGCGACATCGAGCGGGCGCGAGCCGAGGCCGTCGCTGCTGAATTTCACACGACGCCGTATGAGGACTATCGCGCATTGTTCGATCAGGTGGACGCTGTCACAGTCGCCGTTCCGACCGAGCATCATAGCCGGATTGGTTGTGAGTTCCTGCGACGTGGCGTCGCGGTGTTAATGGAAAAGCCGATCAGCCGCACGTTGGAGGAGGCCGACGCCTTGATTGCTGCTGCCGAACAAGCCAATGTTGTGCTTCAGGTAGGGCATCTGGAGCGATTCAATCCGGCGGTGCAGGCGCTCGGCGAGATTGTCACACAGCCCCGGTTTTTTGAAACGCATCGGCTCGGTGTGTTCAGCCCGCGCAGTCTGGATATTGATGTGGTGATGGACTTGATGATTCATGATCTGGATGTGATTTTGTCGTTGGTCAAGTCAGAGGTGACCGGCATCAGCGCCGTCGGCGTTCCAATCCTCTCGCCGCGCGTGGATATTGCCAATGCGCGGCTCGAGTTTGCTGATGGTTGTGTGGCCAACATCACTGCCAGCCGCATCTCGCGTGAGAAAGTGCGCAAGCTCCGCTTCTTTCAGCCTCACGATTATGTCTCGCTCGATTACACCAATCAGGAAGTGGAAATCTTCAGTCTCACGTCAAGCTCGCCGCCTCAGATTTCTCATCGTCTGTTGCCGGTTCAACCATGCGAACCACTGAAAGCCCAGCTTGAATCGTTCCTCCGTTGTGTGCGGGAGAGCGCCCCGCCACTCGTTGACGGGCGGCAAGGCCGGCGCACGCTGGAGCTGGCCATGCGCGTGAACCAGAAGATTACTGAACACGCGCAACGCGCCGGCGTTTCACTGATGGTGTCATGAAAGACCCGTTTGGCAAAATTGATCAATGGTTGAGCGATATGATTGCGCGCGGCGCTGTGCCCAGCGCAGCATACCTGCTGGCCGCGCGCGGAGAGGTCATAGCCTGCCGCGCCTTTGGCAGAGCCGTGATCCACCCTGAAGACATCAAGGCCACCACAGAGACGATCTACGATATTGCTTCGTTAACCAAGCCGCTGATCACAACCACGCTGATCATGCAGGCCTGCCAGCGGCGCATCCTGTCGCTCAATGATCCAATCGCTCGTTTCGTCGCCGAGTTTGCCGGCACGGACAAACAGACGGTCACAGTTGAGCAATTGCTGACGCATACGGCCGGGTTTCCTGCCTGGCGCCCTATCTATGCCGAGATTAAGGAGCGCGGTCAACTGGGCGAGTATCTGGCGCGACTTCCGTTGACGCATCCGCCCGGAACCAAGGTGGCTTACAGCGATTTGGGATTTATCACGTTGAGTCTGTTGCTGGAGCGGATCTATCAGACCGGCTTTGACCAATTAACGCGCCGCGAGCTTCTTCAGCCCCTCGGCTTGACGCGGACGTTCTTCAATCCGCCTACGACGCTGCAGCGAAGCATTGCCGGAGGCGAGCTGAACATGGATCGCGAGCGCGAAGAAGCGCGACAACACGGCTATGACATCCCCGATCATCCCATCTGGCAGCGCCGTTTCATCTGGGGAGAAGTGCACGACGGCAACAGCTATTTTCTCGGCGGCGCCACAGGCCATGGCGGGTTGTTCTCGACGCTGCGAGAGACGTGGGCACTGGCCCAGCAATACTTGCCTGGAAGCCGGTTGCTACAGCCGCACACGTTAGGATTTTTCTCGAAGAATTTCACACCGGGCCTCAACCCGCATCGTTCGCTTGGCTGGATGCTGGCCAGCACGCCCGGTTCGGCGGCCGGCTCGGCGCTGTCGCGTGATGCCTTTGGGCATACAGGGTTCACCGGCACCAGCCTGTGGATTGAGCCACGGCTGGAGCGCGTCTATATCCTGCTGACCAATCGGACGCATCCACGTTTGACCGATGCCAACATGAATCACGTGCGTCAAACGTTCCATGCGTTGGCGGCTCGCAGCTTGAAGCAGGTGGTGAAGAAGGTGTAGCGATGTTACAACGACACCTGTTTGCCAGTTACCAATGGTTGCAACAGGACCGCGTCTTTACGACGCCGGCGAAAGTGGGCACACTCGTGTCGGTGGCGGCGCATGCCATTCTCTTCGCTGTGGTCTATACGGCTGATTTAGGCACAAGCTGGTTATGGCAAACGCCTGCCCTGACAACACCGGTGCTCAGCCAAACGAGCGATGTCGTCGAACTCTATGGCCGACCGCTGATTCTCCCGCCGGAAGTGGTCAATCGCCTGCTTCAGCAAGGACCGACGCGCGAGCCGGCGCAGGCAGACTTGATCGGCGAGCGCGGCACCGTCGCTCAAGGTGGAACCAGCCCACGCGCGCGCGACTCCTCGCAAAATCCTCGAGGCAGCAGTCCAGCCGGTTCGCCTCTGTCCGGTTCACCAACGATGCCGCAAGCGGGAGCACAAAGCCCGGAACGGCCGGTTGTCGAGTCGGCAACGCAGGCCCCGACCGTGGCCTCCAAGCCAACTCCCTCACGCGGCGCAGGCGCAGGCGGTGATCAACAACTGCCTGATGTTGGTGGCACGACTGACCTGGCTCAACTGAATCTACCCAAGCGGGATGTGCCCGCAGGCGTCACCAGTGATGAACCGACGCTCGTGCCGCGTGGCCCGATTTCGCTCAATGTGCGCGGCGTTGGCGCTATCGAAGAATATCGCGTCTACTTGCAGCGCGCCATTCAGCAACGCTGGCAAATCCCGCCTGAAGCCAATTTGCTCGACAAGACCGTGTCGGTCACGATCGAGTTCGTCGTCGCGCAAGATGGCCGATTGGTCTCGGTTCGCCTGCATCGTTCAAGCGGTATCCGGGCGCTGGACCGCGCGGCGCAACGCGCCATTGAGTTAGCGGCGCCGTTTCGCCCCTTGCCGCGCGTCTTTCCCGGACCGACGCAGGTGTTTACCGACACGTTTATTTACTATCCACCATCGGGCAGTTGAGCAGAGTATGGACACGTGAATTCACCACCGGTTCTTTCCCATCAGGGCGTTCTGGGCCAAGGCAAGTTGAGCAGAGTATGGACACGTGGGTTCACCACCGGTTCTTTCCCATCAGGGCATTCTGGGCCAAGGCAAGTTGACGGAGTATGGACACGTGGGTTCATCGCCAGTTGACGCTGATTCATAGCGCAACCAAAGTGCGTCTAAGCGACGGCCTGAGGCGGCGGTGCCACGGCTCGATCGTCCGGTTGCGCACGCGTATTTCATCGCTCATGGCCTGGCTCTGCGCATGGGCGCTACTGGGCAATATCGGCGTGCCGGTTCAGGCTTGGTCGCTCAATGCTCAGGCTGAGCAGGCGACGGCGCAACAAGAATCTCCATCGCGCAAAGCGCGTCCCCGCCGGACGCGTCCTGATGCTGATGCAAGCGAGAGGGCGCCGACTGGCGCCAGCGCCGCCAGATCAGCTTCTTCACCTCAACCGTTCATTCGTGTGGCATTGGCCGTAGATGTGCCCGTTGCAACCATCTCTTGCGAGCAGTCGCTCGGTCGCATCGAGCAAGAAGGGGAACCGCCAATTCCATTGGGCGAAACGCAGGTGCGCGTGCAACCTGGAATGCTCCAGGAGCCTACGCCTCTATATGCAGTGCAGGTGATGACCATTCGCCGGCGTGATCAGGTCAGCGGGCTGCTGCAACGATTGCGGCAAGAGTTCCAACAGCAAGAGGTGATGGTCAAACACGACACAGCATCGGAGCGACACCATATTTATGTTGGCCGGTTGGCCGATGAAGCTGAAGCGAATCGCTTGGCGCTTCGTGTGAAGTCGGCCGGCTATAGCGAGGCGAAACCGGTGGCGGCGCCGCCCCGCCCAGGATTGGTGCTCAGCTCGCCAAGCAACGGATCACTGTTGCGCACCGCCTCTGGTTTGACGCTTGTGTCACTGGCGCCGGCAGAAGCGCCTCTCAGATTCAACGGACGGGCCTATCGTGGCCGACTGGTCGTCCTATGCAATGCACAAGAACGATTGACCATTGTCAATGAGCTGCCGCTAGAAGAATACCTCTGGAGCGTGGTACCTAATGAATTGGGGCCGACAGCCTTTGGGGAGCCGGAAGCGCTCAGAGCGCAAGCCATCGCTGCCCGCACGTTCGCCGTGCAACAAAAATTGAAGGCAACGGCTGAGGATGAGTACGACATTTTGTCCGACGCGCGCGCGCAGGTATACACTGGCGTAGACGCTGAACACCCATTGAGCACGCAGGCCGTGAACGACACGCGTGGCTTGATACTGACCTATCAAGGCGAGCCGATTGAGGCGTTGTATTCTTCAACCTGCGGCGGTTGGACGGAAGATGCCGAGGCTGCATTTGGCGAAGCAAAACCCTATTTGCGCGGCGTGGCGTGCGCGCCGGAGCGGAGCCAACTGGCCGCGCGCGCGATCACCTCGCTGCAAAAGCCAGCGCCGGAATGGTCAGTCGCCCTGCTTCATCTCATCGGCCTGCCGATGCCCTCTGCTTGGACTGCCGAATCGCTTCAGGTGCCCGCGACCGTCGAGGACGTTTTCAACTGGATGAAGCGGCTTGCTACGATGCTCGGACGAGACGCGCAGATCGAAGCAGTGGATAAATCATCACTGTCCCAACTGGAAGGATTGGCGCGCGCGCTCGTTTCGGTGTTTTACCCGCCTGACTATGCTACTGTCATGGTGCCGCCGGCCGATGTTGATTACATCCTGGACGGGAGCGATACGCAAAACTGGCCTTCTGAGACACGAGCCGCCATTGCCACGCTGATCCGCGATGGTGTGTTGAGCCTGCCGCAAGACGCTTCGCTCAACCGATCTTCGGCTGTGTCACGCCAACACGTGCTGACAGCCCTGTTTCGCCTGGCTGAACGCGCCGGTTTGATTCGACTGCAATCAGGGTTGGCGCGGCGGCTGGACAAGAACGGGTTGCTCATCCGCTTGGAAAATGGCGCAACGCAGACGTTTTCGCTCTCCGACAAACTGTTTTTGTTCAAACAGAGCGGCGACGTGCGCCAGCCGATCAAGCGAATCGCGATTGCGGGTGGCGAGCGCGTGTGGTTTCGCCAGGATACGAACGGGCGCATTGACTATCTGGCGGTTGAGCCGCATGCCAACGGCGTTTCGCTCGACCGTTATTCACCCGCTGCGGTGTGGGAGGTTCGTTTGACGCCGCGTGAGCTGGCCGACCGGCTCAGAGCGCGCGGCATAGATGTCGGCGATCTCGTGGACGTGATCATTGAGGCGCGAAGCGCCACACAACGTGTGACACTGGTGCGGGTGATTGGCGCGGGCGGCGCCAGAGAGTTGCGCGGATCAGCCATTCGCGCCGTGCTTGGAGTGCGTGGCAATCGGTTTGTCATAGATCGCCGACGCGACGCGCAGGGCAACGTTGTCGAGCTGGTCTTTGCCGGTCGCGGCTGGGGACACGGCGTAGGACTTTGCCAAGTGGGAGCCTACGGCCTGGCTCTGGAAGGCGCGTCCTACGCTGAGATTCTGCGCAGATATTACACCGGCGTGGCGATCACCAGGATCTATTAGTCGTCAGCTCATGCCGTTGATGGCAGGCCCCACGGATGGTGACCCGCAAGCAACAAATCGGATTGCTCCTGCTGCTCGTTGTCCTGATGGTCTATGCGACACTGCGACTGCTCGACGTGCTATGATCCAACGATCTGACGCACTATGACCCAACCATCTGCCGCAACCCATCGCCCGATTCTAGCTGTGGTCGGGCCGACTGCTTCCGGCAAGAGTGACCTGGGCATTGCGATTGCCCTGCGCTTTGACGGCGAGATCATCAACTGTGATTCGGTCCAGATTTATCGCCGATTGCTTGTCGGAACCTCCAAGGTCCCGCCTGAACAGCAAGCGGGCGTTCCGCATCACTTGATTGACATTGTTGAGCCGACAGAACATTTCACCGCCGGCCAGTATGCGCGGCTGGCCACTGAGGTCATTCAAGAGATTGAAGCGCGTGGCAAGCTGGCCATCCTGGTTGGGGGCACAGGCTTTTATCTGCGCGCCACGCGCCTGCCGCTCTTTGATTCGCCGCCAACCGATCTGCGGTTGCGCCAGCGGCTCACTGCCATCCTGAAGCGTCATGGCCCGGCGCACATGCATCGGCTGCTGCATCGAATAGACCGCGCATCGGCTCAGCAAATTCCTATCAACGATTGGGCGCGCACGATTCGCGCCCTAGAATTTTACTTGCAGACGGGTGAGTCCATTGTGGATCACTTAAATCGTCGGCCGCCGGCGCCTGAATTCGCCAGGCGACTGCGCGTGATAGCGTTGAATCCGCCGCGAGCCGAACTCTACCAGCGGATCAACGCGCGCGCCATGCGCATGTTTGAACAAGGGTGGGTAGAGGAAGTAGAGGCGCTGTTAGCTGCCGGCGTGCCCGCTTCGGCCAAAGCGCTTGGAGCGCACGGTTATCGTCGCATTGTCCAGTACCTACACGGCGAGCTGTCGTTGGAACAAGCGATTGAGTTGACGCAACAAGATGTCCGACATTATGCCAAGCGTCAGTTGACCTGGTTTCGACGTGAACCGGACGTGACCTGGTTCGATGGGTTCGGCGACGATCCTGCTGTGCAACGTCGGGTGATTGACTACCTTTGCGGCCTATTTACGCGACCGGCTTGAAATCGGCCATGCATAATGCTAGCTTAAGGAGCTCTATACTCGTCTATGGGGGGCCATGTCATGCCGGCAGAAAAAGAAATCATTGACAATAACAATGTCGTTCGGGAGAGCCATGACGTTGAGCCGGTTCAAAACGTACAAGACTCTTTCCTCAACCAAATGCGTCGAGAGCATCTGACCGTCACACTCTATTTGATGAACGGCATTAAGCTCATTGGCCGCATCAAGAGCTTCGATAGGTTCTCGGTGTTGCTGGATGCCGGACAACAAGAGATGCTGATCTTCAAGCACGCCATCTCGACCGTCTCATCCCCGCGCCAAAGCGTGCAGGAGGCACGTCGGCCCGACACAGCGACAGCGCCTGCCAAGGACAAACCCAAGCCGCGGACCATCACCGTGAAAAAAGAATAGATGATCAGAGAAGATTCTCAAGCAGGACGCTTCATCACATTCGAAGGGATTGACGGCTGCGGAAAAACCACGGTGATTCGCTTCGTTGAACAACATTTGCGCCAGCGCCAGATTCCTGTGCTGGTGACACGCGAGCCAGGCGGAACCACCGTGGGGAATGAAATCCGGCAAGTCCTGCTGAAAGTCAGCGACCGCGCCGTCACGCCGAAAACGGAACTGCTGCTCTATGCTGCCGACCGCGCTCAGCACGTCTATGAACGCATTTTGCCGGCGCTGCGCGAAGGGCGTGTGGTGCTATGCGATCGCTACACAGACGCCACACGAGCGTATCAAGGCTACGGTCGAGGATTCGATTTAGCGTGGATTGAATCGCTCATGGAGTTTGCCACCGGTGGCTTAAAACCGGATTTGACCATCCTGCTTGATGTAGACGTGGCCGTGGCCCGACAACGGTTGCAAGGGCGCCGCGAGCGCGTCGGCTCGGCCAGCCATGATCGGCTTGACGCTGAAGACATTCAGTTTCATGAGCGTGTCCGTCAGGCTTATCTGGAGTTGGCTCGCCAAGAGCCTGATCGCATCAAGGTCGTCTCCGCCGCCGGCACGCCGCAGCAGTCATGTCAAGCCGCGCTTGAATGGGTCTTGCGTCTGTTGGGCCTCCAGCAGTGAGTTATGTCGTGGAGCAAGATCGTCGGTCATGAGCAGATCAAAGCGCGATTGAAAACGGCGCTACTCCAGCAGCGGCTCGCGCCTGCGTTGATCTTCGTTGGACCGACTGGTGTTGGCAAGCGGTTGTGCGCGCTCGCGCTGGCAAAGGCCGTCAATTGTGAACGCGCTGATGGCGATAGTTGCGACCGTTGCGCTGCCTGTCGCAAGATCGCTGCCGGCACTCATCTGGACGTGAAGATGGTGGAGCCGGAGGGCGCGTTTATCAAAGTGGCACAAATTCGCCAACTCGTCGAAGACGCCAACTACAAGCCATTTGAGGGACGTCGCCGCGTGTTCATCATAGACCCGGCTGACGCCATGAATGAGACGGCGGCCAATGCATTATTGAAAACGCTGGAAGAGCCGCCAGAAGATTCATTGCTGATTTTGATCAGCGATAAGCTGCATGCGCTCTTGCCGACCATTCGCTCCCGCTGCCAGATTCAACTATTTACTCCGCTCAGCACAGAAGAAGTGGAGGCGTTCTTGCGCCGGTTTGATGCCCGCGCGGAAGCAGATATTCAATTGACGGCGCGGCTGGCCGCCGGTTGCATCGGCCGAGCCCTGGATGTGGACCTGGTTGTTTATCGCGAGCAACGCAAAGAGACCATCGAGCTACTGAAGCTGCTGGGCGCGTCGAGCCAGCGTGCGCGATTGATCCGCGCCGCTGAATATCTGGGCAAAAAACTCAGCCGCGATGAGTTCCAGAAGCGACTCGATATTTTGTACCTGGTCTTGAGAGACCTGTTTCACCTGCTCGTGGAAGGCCCGACGGCCGACGTGACCAATATAGATATTGCGCCTACGCTCCAGCAACTCGCCAGAGAGTGGTCGTTGACGCGGATTGAACAGTTCACTGCTCACCTGGAGACGCTGCAACGCAACCTCCAGCAAAACGTCCATCGGCAATTGGCGCTGGAAGAGATTTTCCTCGTGTCGCTGGCCTGAGCTGGACGTCACGATTCTGCCGACACTGCTGCTCTTGCCCAAGAACGGGGCCGTGCGACCTTGTCCGAATAACCTGCGAACGACGCGAGACCTAAAAATCCGAAATTCGAAGCACGAAATCCGAAACAAATCCGACATTCGGTGGTTGCGCTCTTCCGCAAATGTCTTTGTCTTGACGAACCGTTTGTTTTTCGAGTATGTTTCAAACCCGCGCGCACCCGTAGCTCAGCTGGATAGAGCGTTGGTCTACGAAACCAAAGGTCGGGTGTTCGAGCCACCCCGGGTGCGCCATTTTGATTCATGATTTTGCTTCCTCCATCGGTTAATCTTGCCAAGGCATGTATTGAACGAGAGGAAGCTTCATTGTTTCTTGATGCAATTCGTCACCTGGTTGATCATGATCTTCAGGTATGGCCTTTCATAATACGCTTCCGGCGGTTTTGAGAATTGTCACCATGAGCGATCACGACTGTCAGAGTGCCGCAGAGCTTTCACGGAGGTTTCAATGAACACAGACACCCGTTCAATTCATTGGTCATTATTTGTCTTGGCTGGCATAGTCACCATCATCGCGCTGCTGCCGGCGGCGTCGTTTAGTCAACAGAAGAAACCTGCGTCGCCGGACGTTAAGAAAAAAGAATTCAACCTGCGCTACACGGCACAAACGCGCACTGAGATGGCCAACATGCCGATACGGATGCCCTCCACCAGCACGACCGTTTACATCAAGGGGCGTCGGCACCGAGAGGAAGACCCACAGCGGCAACTGATCACCATCGAGCAATGCGATTTGCAGCAGTATGTCTACATCAACCAGCGCAATCAAACCTGCTTCCAAAAACCGTTCAGCGAGCAAGACCAACTGCCGGAAACGGTCGGTCCCATGCCGCCCGATCAAAACGAGCGTGAAGCGCCTCCGCCGCGGGGCAAGCCACGCAAAGGAGGGCTGGTCGTTATCGAAGGTGAGGTTACCGACACGGGCGAGCGCAAAGAGATGTTCGGGTTGAAAGCTCGACATATCATCTCCAAGCAAATCTTCGAGGCCAAGCCTGAGTCATGCAATCCGGGCCGGTTCGAGATGACGATGGATGTCTGGTTAGTTGACTTGCCTGAGTGGAGATGCCGCCACATAGAGAAACCGGCAGTGCGCATGCCGCCGGGACGGCCAACGCGACCGGATTGTCAGGACACAATGCGCGTCAACATGAAAGGCAATCCCGCTTTGCTTGACGGCTTTGAGCTGTACAGCAAAATAACCACCATTGTAGAGGGTCAGGCCGTATCGGTGATCTATGAAGTCACCGAGCTGTCGTTAGCCGAGCTTGATCCGGCGCTCTTTGAGAAGCCTGCCAATTGCCGCGAGATTCGGGATGAGCAAGCTTTCTGGAAGCAAGTGAAAAGCCCCGACGGTTTTTCCATCGCCGAGATGATGCGCGGCGCGCGCGAAGCGGCGGAAAAAGAAGCAGCCGGTGAGACAGCCATGAAACCGAAACGCGCCGGCATGGTGCGCGTCGGCGTCTCGTTGAAAGACCAGTCGGGCGCCAGTCTTGACATCGCCGAGCTTCGTCACCAGATGGTCTCGACCATCAACCAACGCAGCGGCGATGCGCTGGACGCTGTCCCGTTGCTCGCAACAGCGTCGCCCAGCCTACAAACGGAAGCCAGCAGCAAGCAGGTGGATTACATTTTGCTGGTAGATGTGCGGGAAGCTAAACCGGATACAGGCCGCAAACTGGGTGGCCTGTTGGGTCGCGCCGCTGGTGTGGATGTGAAAGATAAAACATCGGTCAAACTCGACTATCAGTGGATTCAGGCAAGCAACATGCAAACGCTCAGCAATCGCTCGTTGAGCGATAAAGTCACCGGGTCTGTCTCGGAAGCGATGGAGCAATTCTGTCGCAAGTCGGCTGAAGACGCGCTGAAGGAATTCTGGCGCATCCGGCGGTAACCTGAAGATCAGGTCATACGCTGAGTCGGGCAAGGCAACCAACATCAACGCTGGTTGGTGGCATGCTTCGAAGACTTGGCCCAAGCACGAAAGAAGTTCTGACAAGAACGCCAACATCAGCGTTGGTTGGCGTCGTCAGCCGTCTGCTGTCATCGTTTTCACCGGCGGTGCTATAATGCTCGGCCCTGAAATCACGAGGAGGTAAGGGACATTATGACAGCGCAGCCACTGGTGGGGATTATTATGGGCTCAACGTCGGATTGGCAGACGCTGGCTCATGCCGCCGAGACGCTGGAGCAGCTCGCCATCCCTTTTGAGGTGCGCGTGGTCTCGGCGCATCGCACGCCCGATTTGCTGTTCGAGTATGCCAGCTCAGCCGAACAGCGTGGCTTGGAAGTGATCATTGCCGGGGCGGGCGGCGCGGCGCATCTGCCGGGCATGACAGCCGCCAAAACGACGCTGCCTGTGCTCGGCGTGCCCGTTGAATCAAAATCGTTGCACGGCGTTGATTCATTGCTCTCGATTGTGCAGATGCCCGCCGGTGTGCCGGTGGGAACGCTGGCGATCGGTCGGGCTGGTGCTACCAATGCGGCTTTGCTGGCAGCGGCCATCCTGGGCAATAAGTACCCGGCGTATCGCGAGGCGCTGCGGCGCTATCGTCAAGCGCAAACCCAATCGGTGCTTGATCACCCTGATCCGCGGAGCGAAGCATGATCGTTGGCGTGCTCCGGTGTGAAGGCCAGCAAAGGTTTCACAAAGGCTGCGATCCTTGGAGAGAACTATGACTGTTGGCGTGCTGGGCGGTGGTCAACTTGGCCGCATGTTGGCGCTGGCCGGTTATCCACTCGGACTGCGCTTCCGATTTCTCGATCCCAAGCCAGACGCGCCAGTCGCCGGGCTGGCCGAACATGTGCGAGCCGCCTACGATGACGAACGCGCTCTCAGCGCATTTGCCGAAGCGCTGACGCTGGTCACTTATGAATTTGAAAATGTGCCTGTGCAGTCAGTTCGATTCCTGAGCCAGCACGTTCCGGTTTATCCGCCACCGCAGGCGCTGGAAGTGGCGCAAGATCGGCTTAATGAGAAAACGCTGTTTCGCTCCCTCGGCATCCCCACGTCGCCGTTTGCGCCGGTTGAGACGCTGGTTGATCTGCAACAATCGCTCAATGTCATTGGCTTGCCGGCGGTGCTCAAGACACGTCGCTTCGGCTATGATGGTAAAGGTCAGAGTGTGTTGCGCGAGCCGTCTGACGTGGATCGCGCATGGACGGCGTTGGGCGGCGAGCCGTTAATCCTGGAGGGTTTCGTGCCGTTTGAACGTGAGGTTTCGATCATCGCCGTGCGCCGTCGTAACGGTCAGACAGCGTTTTACCCGCTCGTAGAAAACCGGCATCATGATGGTATTTTGCGGCTCTCTTTAGCGCCCGCGCCCTGCCTGACGCCTGAGCTTCAACAGCGCGCCGAAGACAAAGCGCAGCGCATTTTGCAAGCCCTCGATTACGTCGGCGTGCTGGCGATAGAATTTTTCCAGCTCGATGGGCGTCTGCTGGCTAATGAGATGGCTCCGCGCGTGCACAATTCTGGGCATTGGACTATTGAAGGCGCTGAGACGAGCCAATTTGAAAACCATCTGCGGGCTATCCTCGACCTCCCACTCGGTTCCACGCAAGCAGTCGGCCACTCAGCGATGCTCAATTTAATCGGGACAATACCTCCGGTGAACGATGTGTTGGCTGTGCCCGATGCGCATGTACACCTGTATGGCAAGCTTCCACAACCTGGTCGCAAGCTCGGCCACGTCACTATTCGAGCTGATGCGCCGGAACTTCTGCAGCAGCGACTGAATCAGCTCCGAAGCATTGTCCATTCGCCGGTCTAGCGCGATTTTCAATTGCCTTTAGCTGGAGGTCTCACGTCTTGCAGGCTCATGCACGCTGCATGCGCTCGCAGGGTAAACTCATTCACAACCGTTCTCGCGCACTGAATCAAATCTTGATGAATATCTTCTTGCGATAGAGGATGGCCAGAGGAATGAGCCATGCGATGACATAAGCGATGGCAAACAGCAGCGAACCGTTCATCGGCCCAGCCCAAGAAGCGAAAAAATGCTCATACACGTAGGTTTTGAAAGACACTGACGAACCATCCGGCTGAGTCAGTTTGTAGATGACCATCAAACGACCCAGCAGCCCGGATAATACGAATACGATGATCGGGTTCACGCCGTACATCACGAATGGTGTAACCAACCGCCGGTAGCCGAGACCATCTACGAACCACACGCATGCACCGAGGCACAGCAACGCCATCCCGGCTGTGAACACAACATAAGAGCTGGTCCATAGGTTTTTGTTAATCGGGAACCAAACGTCCATGAGTTGCCCCAGGAGAACGCCGGCCAGACCGGCCAGGAGCAGCCCGCGCGTTTTCTCGCTGACGCTGCGAGCTGCTTTCAGCCAGTAACCGGTCAACACACCACACAACGTCGTGGCAATCGCCGGTATCGTGCTGAGCAATCCTTCCGGGTCCCACGTCGGTTTCCACAGATGGCCGCGCAACAACCGATAATCCACGTACGCCGCCAGATTTCCCTCCTGCTCCAGCACGCCGGCGCCGTAGCCGGGAACCGGCACCAGCGTCATCAATAGCCAGTAAAGAATCAAGAGCGCCACGGTGAACATGACCTGCCCTTTGAGCTTTGTCCACATGAAGATGAGCGAGGCAAAGAAGTAACATAGGGCAATGCGTTGCAGCACGCCGGGGATGCGAATCTTCGACAGGTCGTAGAACGGGAAGCCGTTTAACAACAGGCCGAGCGCAAACAGGATAAGCGTGCGCTGCACGATTTGCGCAAACAGCGCCCGCCGGCTATCGCCCCGCGCCAATCGCTTCGGCAACGAGAGCGTGATGGCCACACCGACGATGAACAAGAAGAATGGGAAAATTAAATCGGTCGGCGTCCAGCCGTGCCATTCGGCATGTTGCAGTGGTCTATAAACATGGCTCCAACTGCCCGGATTGTTCACCAAAATCATACCGGCTATGGTGATGCCACGAAACACATCAAGCGAAACCAGTCGCTCAGCATGCGCCGCGACGATGGGGTGAGGGCTGCCGGATTGAGGCGTCATAGCGATTATCCCATGGATGAAAGAGGCACAGCGCCGGCGAGCGCACGCGCCAGACAAAGCGGAACCTCATTCATCGGTTCGATTCTTCACTGCTGTTATCAAGGCTGCTGCTTCGGTCTCTTTTTGAAAATCTCCAACACATCCTGGATCGCCTCGACCGGCTTTTGCGGCATGCGGGGAAGATTTTCTCGTAGCACGTTGCCGTCCAGGTGAAAATGAGGCTGCCGCAGCGGGCCTGACATTCTCAACGGCACCACGACCGTCTGATCCTTCAAAATATACTTGCCGGCAGCCGATAGGATATTGCCTGGTGGTACCACCGCCGGCGTCAAGGATGGGGCCAGTTGAGCGCGCAGGACATAATCCGTCTGATGGGGCGAAGCCAACTGAAGGCTGCCGCGCCCAGTGACGGTGACCTGATTCAAATCCCACTTGAGCTCTTCGGTGAGCAACCGTCCGCCACCGAGTCGGTAATTGGTGGTGAACTGTCGAAACCGCGTCTCTTTGCCATCAGCCGATAGCCCAACCAACTCACCGAGGGTGATGATTTGCTGCATCAGGTTAAACGCGGTCAAGCGACCATCCGTCACCGTCAATCGCCCATGCCCGGAAAGCGTGGCCAGCAGCACGTCAGCATGTCGGCCTCGCCAATGCATGTTCAATGTGCCGTCGGCCTGACCGTAGAGTGTGTCTTTCAGAGATGACATCGCCGAAAGAAATTGATTGACATCTACGCCGTTGAAATTTCCTATCGCTGTGATGTCCGGCTCAGTTCCGGTCAACGTCACTCGTCCGCTATATCGTCCGCCGTAGAGGCGACATGTCAACGGCGTGAGATCAACTGTCTGCCCTTGAAACTTGATTCGAGCAGCCAGGTCGGTGACCGTCAGGTTGTCATGGGTGATGCGTCCTCCGGTGATTTGCCCTTGGCCGGCGAGTGTCGGGCGAACGCGGCCATCAGCCAGAGGCGTTTCAACCATCGCTGTGAAGGTAAGCAGGCCAGCGCCCGACAATGACGCGCCGTAGCCCAGTGCCGCAGCGGTTTTCAGCAGGTCTTCCACTCGGGCGTTCTCTACGGCCACTTGCAGTCGCGCCTGCGGCTGCCGACGGTAGTTGTGAACACTCAGCGAGGTGACGTCAACCACGGTGCGCTCGCCGAGCGTTGCGCGAAATGGTGAGACAGTGATGGCGTCAGGATCGAACACGAGGTTCAGCTCAGAGACTTGAATTGGCTGTGGCCATTGCGGGCTGCGGAGCTGGAAACGCTGAATAGTCGAGTGTCCGTGCAAGGTCAATGCCGCCGGCGACCCGTTGATCTGAAGCTCAATCCGAGCCTGACCGGTCGCCGATATGGCTTGTGGCATGCTGAGGCCCAGTGCCTGAGCCGATTCCATCAAGCCTTCCAGCGCCATGGCCTCGCCCGTGATGCGAAGCGCGAGAGTCGGCTTTGTAGGAATTTGACTGATTTGTCCGGTCATCATGGCCTGCGTTTGCCCCATCGCCCATTGACATGAGGCGACGTCCACCAGATAGGAATTTTCCTGAGCTGTGACATCCAGAGTGAATCGGGCGGTTAGTGGCAACGGGGCCGGCTTCGGGGCATCGCCGAGTCGAAGCTGCTCCGTTTTCAGCTCGCCTTGAATCTGCACGCCGCTGCTTGGCGCTCCTTTCAGCGTGGCGGTCAATCTGAGCCGACCCTGCGCCGCAGGCGCCTGCCCAAACAATGCCGCTACGCCGCTCAACTCAGCTTGCTCAACGCTCAGGCGAGCATCGAGCGGCGAGCGGATCACGTCGTCAGGATCAACCGGCCCAAATGTGCCCTCCATGCTCAGTTGGCCTTGCTGTTGTCCCGGGAGCGTGACGGCCAGCTTGAAATTCGCCACGGTGTTTGAAGAGAAGTTGTTGAGCGTGGCTTGAATACCTGTGTAGGACTTTTCCATCGGCTGAAGTTGACGGCGGTTGATCAGCGTGACGCGACCGTCTCGGACGGTGATGTTGATCGGCGGTGCACCCGTCTCGCTTGGCTCCTGCGTCAGCGGATTCAGCGTGCTCCAATTCCAGCGGTCGTCCTTCTCTTTGATGAGCACGACGGTCGGCTCCACCAGTTCGATATGTCGCACTTGAGGATGGCCGGTCAGCAACGACCAAAATCCTATGTCCAGTTGGATAGTTTGAGCTTGTACAAACGCGCCGGTGTGAAACTGAGGATCGTCAACGATGATGGTATCGGTCGCTTTCAGGCGGATGCGTGGATAGAGAGTTAATTGCAGACTTCCGAATGAGACCGAACGCCCCAGCCGTTGTTCAAGCTGGCGAGCAATCTGATCACGATAGAGATTGACATCAAACGACCAAATCCATCCGATCAAACCAGCAAGCAGCGTCAGAACCAGCGCGCTGATCACCATCCATCGCCGAGATGTCAATCTGAATCTGAGCCATTCCAGCACAAACGCATTCTAACACATGGGGGTGAGCGAGGCCGATGTCGTTTTTCGTTTCAATACCAAATAGGTCACCCCGGCGCCGACGAGTTTTCCGGTCAGGTCCCACTGCAAGTCACGCGGCGCATCATAGGGGCTCCAGATGCGCTTGCCGCCGAAGTAAAGTTCATCCCACAACTCGATCACTTCATAGAAAGCCGCTGCGCTGTAGCTACACGTGATGCCAAAGAGCACGATCCATCTGAGCGATAACCGATACCCGCGCCGTTCGATCATTTCTTTCAGCAACCAGATGATCGCCGGAATCGTCAGCGCGGAGGCTGCGCAGTGCGCGAACTCGTCATACATGATCGGGCCAAACGAGCGCCCATACATGCGGAAGTAGTTGCCCAACGCATCAACAGCAACAGCAGCCATCAGCAACGCGACGACGACCCAAGGCGCCTTGATGCCATAGTAGGTGCGCACGTAGCCGTATCCCATGCCGACAAGCACCACCGTGATAACGGCAATCAATCCTGTCGGCAGGTAGGGCAGCTTCAACAGAAAGGCCGTCGTCGCCAGCGCCAAGAGAATGAACCATGGCGCTTCAAGTCGTTTCCAGGAAGTTGAAACTGACAGTACCGGTTGGATTGATCGGTTCATGACGGCAACCTCTGCTTGCAAATTCACCCGCTGTGTGAAGCACAGCGTAGCG
>JANWZE010000105.1 GCA_025054955.1 Blastocatellia bacterium
AGTAGCCGGGCGACCAGCCGAAGCGCTGGAGTCCTATCGCGCGGCGCTCTCGTTCTATCGCGAAAATAAGTTACTGCGCGAAGAGGTCAGCGTGCTCGTTCAACTAGGCGACTTTCATCTTAACGCGGGACAAACCGATCAGGCGCTGCAATCCTATCAGCAGGCTCATACGCTGGCTCAACAACGCAACGATAGTGACCAGATGGCTGAGGTGTTGGACCGGCTGGCGTGGACATATAACGAATTGGGTGATGCGCAGCAAGCGTTGGACGTGGCTACACAGGCGCTGTTTGCTCATCGTCAGGTAGGCGATCAACTCGGTGAAGGCTACACACTGGGCATGCTGGGCGATCTGGCGCGCGAGGCGCGACAGCTTGACTCGGCGCTGGATTTCTATCAACAGGCGCTCAGTTTGGCGATGGATGTGCAGGCGCCGGCGCTGGCCTGGAAGATGCATACGCGATTGGCTTCGATTTACGATGAGCGGGGGCAGTCGGAGGCGGCTCGCTCGGCCTATGAGTCAGCAGTTCAGCTCATCGAGAGAGTGCCCATCGAAGCGACGCAAGATCCTTTCGAGCGAGCTGTGCCCTCCAGCCAAGACGCAGCGTTGCGTCACTATGCTGATTTTCTGTTGCGCTCGAATCCGAGCCCTGCCGACATTGAAAAGGCGTTTCTGCTGACCGAGCAGGCCCGCGCGCGGCGCTTCGCTGAGCTGTTTCTCGGATTGGATCATCGTGGTCTGGGCGGCGTTGATCCGCTCAAGCTCGAACGCGAGCATCGGTTGATCCAACGCCTCTATGATGTCCGGCTGGCCTTGCGCGATCCGGCGCTGACCGACGTTGAGCGCCAAACGCGACGGCAGCAGTGGGAACAAGCCCAAGCCGACTTCGATATCTTCAAGGCTGACATTCGCGTCGTGCAGCCTCGCTATGCCGAGTTGCGGTATCCAGCGGCGCCCAGCATCAAAACGATTCAGCAAGCGTTGTCTCATTCTGATACGATTTTGCTCAGCTATCTGCTGGAGCAGCGGCAGTCGCACCTCTTCGTCATGACGAGCAACTCGCTGACCGTTTATCCGCTGCCGCCGGCTGATGTCATCAACCAGAGTGTTGAATCGCATTGGCGATTGCTCACCAACCCTGATCGCGAACCGGCGGCTGAGTCAGCGCCGCTGATGGCGTCGAGTCGGCAACTTTATGATATGTTGATCCGGCCGGCCGAAGCATTGCTGAAGAACAAAAAACAACTTGTCATCATGCCCGATGGGTGGCTTTGTTATTTGCCGTTTGACGCGTTGGCGCAAGACGCTGCTGCGTCGCCAGCCGCTCAAGCCAGTCCAAAATATATGCTGGAGTCATACACAATTTCCTATGCACCGTCGGCAGACGTTTGGCAACGGCTTCGAGCGCGACGGCACAATCCATCAGCAGACCGATTATTGTTAGTCTACGGCGATATGACGTGGTCGCCCGGCGGGTTGACCGAAAAAGCGCGTGCAGAGTCGGTGCTGGTTGATCTGGAAAGCGAAGCGCGTGTCATTGCCGAGGCGCTCGGCGCTCGTTATGCTGATATTCGCTTGCGCCGTCGAGCTGAGGATGCGCCACTGGCGCGCGCTGAGCTGAATCGCTATCGGCTGATGCATTTGGCCGTTCCCTGCGTATGGGATGAGCGTGAGCCACGACAATCTCGCATGCGATTGGTATGGGCCGACGGCGAGCGGCCTGAGCCGTGGGTTTCGCTGGCGCACATCGTAGAGCAACCGATTGGCGCTGGCTTGCTGACGCTCAGTCATTGTCATCCGCAGTTTGGTCAGCAGGTCTCTGGAAGCGGCTGGTTGGGATTGAGCAGGAGCTTTTTGTATGTCGGGCCGTCGTCGCTGATTGCCAGCCTGTGGGACGCGCCTGATGCTTCAGTTGGTCTCCTGATGCAGGCGTTCTATCAACACCTACGCGCTGGACAAAGCGCCGCCGAGGCCTTGCGGTTGGCCAAACGGCAACTGGCGCAGATGCCCTCGTACCGCGATCCGAGGTATTGGGCTCGTTGGGCGCTCATCGGTGATGGTCAGACAGTGATACATGTCTCCTTGTTGGCCGAACGGGTGGTGATCGGGAGCGGCATTTTGATGGCTGTAGTGCTAGCCATGCTGGGCATCTTCCTGAGCAAGCCCCGGTCTGGGCAATCGAAATCTTCCATCTGACATTGAAACGGGACTTATGCCTCGCCTCCTGCTGTTGTTGCCAACAAAAACCTATCGCGCTACGGATTTTCTGGAGGCGGCGCTTCGCCTCAACGTGGATGTCGTCGTAGCATCGGAAGAGGCGAGCGCGTTGGAAGGCAAGCATGCGGCTGGATTGTTGACGCTCAATTTTCTTGATCCTGAGGAAGCGGCTGAGCAGGTCAGGACATTTTCCAAACAATATCCTATCAACGCCGTTGTTGGTGTAGATGATGAAACGGCGATTGTGGCCGCGCAGATTTCGGCGGCGTTGGGCCTGCCTCATAATTCAATCGAGTCGGTTGAAGCAGCGCGAAACAAACATCGGTTGCACGAGCTGCTCGATCGCGCCGGTGTCCCCTCGCCCCGCTTCACATTGTTTTCACTTGATGCGGAACCGGAGGAGATGGCCAAGCAGGTGGAGTATCCGTGCGTGTTGAAGCCGACGTTTTTAGCCGCCAGTCGTGGCGTCATTCGCGCAAACAACGAGCAGGAATTCATCACCGCTTTTCGACGTATCGAAGCCATTTTGCGTGAGCCTGAGGTGATTGCCAAAGGCGGGCCGGCAGCGCGGCAATTGCTCGTTGAGTCGTATGTCCCTGGTGTGGAGGTTGCGCTGGAAGGGTTATTGTTGCGTGGCCAGTTGCGTGTGCTGGCGTTGTTTGATAAACCTGATCCGCTCGAAGGGCCGTACTTCGAGGAGACGATTTACGTGACGCCATCGCGATTGCCCGCGCCGGTTCAGTCAGAGATCGTCGCGTGCGCCTGGCGGGCGGCCAGTGCGCTTGGGTTGCGTGAAGGGCCGATTCATGCTGAATTGCGGTGGAATGACCAAGGCCCGTGGATCATTGAAATGGCCGCGCGCTCGATTGGCGGATTGTGTTCGCGGACGCTGCGATTTGGCACGGGCCTTTCACTCGAAGATTTGATCCTGAAGCACGCGCTCGGCGTTGAGCTCGAATCGTTGGAGCGCGAGGATCGAGCCGCCGGTGTGATGATGATTCCTGTTCCACGCGCTGGCTTGTTGAAGGACGTTCGTGGCATTGAAGCGGCGCAAGAGGTTCCCCATATTGAAAACATCACGATCACCGCTCACATCGGGCAGCAGATGGTTCCGTTGCCGGAAGGCTCGCGCTATTTAGGATTCATCTTCGCGCGCGCCGACCGTCCCGAACTGGTCGAGACTGCGCTGCGCGAGGCGCACCGCCGATTGGAATTTGTGATCACATAGGGTGGTTGTCGTGGTTGTGGACGAGCATCTTTGATAGCTGCCGACAGCAAGACAAAGGATCACCGACGGAAAACCGAGCTGATCATTGCCGATCGGGCATGATGAAAGACGTGGGCGGCAATTGCGCGTTTACTCGAACAATGCCAACTGTCCATCAGACGGCTTGCGGAATGCGGCGACGGAAAGCTCCGGACTGTCACCCGCAATCCCAGCCTTTCGACAAGCTGCGCTAAACAAATTCCTAATCATGTCAGCATACGGGCCTTCACCGCGCATCCGATGACCAAACCGCGGGTCGTTCAGCCGGCCACCTTTCATCGAGCGGAGATGATTGAGCACCTTCTGCTTTCGTCGCGGGAAGTGTTGTTCAAGCCACTGTTCAAACAACGGCGCGACAGCCAGCGGCAATCGCACAATCGTATAGCCGGCGAATCGTGCGCCGGCGTTGGCGGCGGCGGCAAGAACTGATGGAATCTCATGGTCGGTCAAGCCGGGAATAATCGGCGCGACCATCACGCCCACCGGCACACCTGCCCTTGTCAACGTTTCAATTGCCGCCAGCCGTCGTTTCGGGCTGGAGGCTCGTGGCTCCATGAGCCGTGTGAGACGGGCATCGAGCGTTGTCAAGGATATGTAGACAGCGGCTGCGCGATAACGCGCTAATTCGCTCAGTAAATCTGCGTCACGCGTGACCAAATAATTTTTGGTGATGATGGCGACCGGGTTGCGAAACGCGACGAGCACTTCCAGGCAGCGCCGCGTCAGTTGCAAGTGACGCTCCACGGGTTGATAACAATCAGTGACACCGCTCATCGCAATTGGTTGCGGCTTCCAACTGGGCGCCGATAATTCGCGCCGAAGCAGTTCCGGCGCATCTTCTTTGACCATGATCTTCGATTCGAAATCGAGTCCTGCGGAGAAACCCAGATATTCGTGCGTGGGACGGGCGTAACAGTAGGAGCAGCCGTGCTCGCAACCACGATAGGGGTTAACGCTCGCTTCAAAGCCGACATCGGGACTGTCATTGTAAGCGATGATTGTTCTGCTCGTATCTTTGAAGAACTGTGTGGAAGGCGCTGGAAGGTCGTCCGGGTCAGACACATTGAGGTCCGGCTCAAACGAAAACCTATCGAACCGGTTTGGCGGATTGCCGCTGGCTCCTCGACCCAGAATAACTCCACGTTGATTATTGAGCGATGGCATAGCGTAAGCATAGGGCGGCCTAGCACGAGTTGACAACCGTTCACTGAAATTCTGGATGCTCTGGCCGCTGCGTGTCACAGGGATTCAATGAGGCAGGCGGCGAGCAATTTGAGCGATTACGCTAGGCTGATGTGGGATTGCTGGCGTGTCACAGGGATTCAATGATGCAGGCGGCCAGCAGCGGGATCATGATTTCATGGTGGCCTGTGATGGCATAACCACGTCCAACATCAGCAACCGGCCGGCGAACAACATTAGTCAGCGGGCGATAGTGCTGGAGGAAATCGAAGTTAGCTGTCGTGATGTTTTCTAGCGGTGTGCCCAAGTTCCGAACGACGGTCACGGCTTTGAGGAAGACTTCCGGCAACGTCACCGCTGAGCCGAGGTTCAGATACACGCCGCCTCCGTCCATTCCACGCACGAGCGAGCAGAAGAGTCGAAAATCATGATGGCTGGTTGCGCCAATCGCTTCGCCACGCGCGGCCGGATGCAGGTGAATGATGTCGGCGCCAATTGTTATGTGAACTGTCATAGGAGTTCGCTTTGCGTAAGCGGCGTGAAAAACCGATGCATGCTTGTAGGGCGGCTCGAGGTGGTGAAGCGCCCGTCCAATGGCTTCGCCAAGCCCGATGCCGTCGTTCGCTCCGGCGATGATCGCCTCGTTCAGAAGCCGGCCTGTCTCTTCCGCCATGCCAAACCGACCGGATGGTAACACGGCGTCCACATCTTCGGATGTCGCGCCTGCCAAGGCGATCTCAAAATCGTGAATGACACCTGCGCCCGTCATGGCCAGCGCGGTGACAACGCCGCGCTGCATCAGGTCAATCAGCACCGGCGCCAGTCCACATTTGATGACATGACCGCCAAGCCCGACAATGACCGGTTTGCTGTGCTCTCGCGCCTTCACGACCGCCTGCGCAATGGCGCGCAGGTCACGCGCCGCGAGGATGTCCGGCAGGCTGTCCAGAAACGATCTGACGGATGCGCCGGGTTGGTAAGCGCGGGCGAATTGCGCCGTCGTGACTTTGCTCGGACGCGAGGCCAGCGGATAGGTTTGAATCGGGTCAAGATCAATCGGTTGATCGTCGTAGATACTGGTCATTGAGCGCCAAGTATAGTTTCTCGGTTATTGAGCAAACAAGCGTGGCCGAGAGGTTGGCATGGTCCGATTGATCGAGTTGGTCTCCTCAATCTGGGAAGTGGCGCATCGGGCAGGCATTTTTGCGCTTTTCGAAAGGCTGACCTATTTATGAAGCTGCGTGTAGAAAAGTCTGCATGTCGCTCGTATACTCTCGGCTCTGACGATTCGTTACGAATCGCCAAGGATGAGAGGGCGCGTCGGAGAGTATGTTTATGTTAGAAACGTGGGTCAGCATCGCGATTGGGTTAGGACTGAGCGCGGCCTGCGGGTTTCGCGTGTTTGTGCCGCTGCTCGTGTTGAGTGTGGCTTCGATGCAGGGGCACGTGCCGCTGGCCGCAGGCTTCGAGTGGATTGGGACGATGCCCGCCTTGATCGCATTCGCAACAGCGACAGCTTTGGAAGTGCTTGCGTATTACATTGCCTGGTTTGATCACCTGCTGGATACAATGGCCACGCCGACGGCTGTCGTGGCCGGTGTAATTGCCAGCGCGTCGGTGTTGACCGAGCTACCGCCGTTGGTCAAGTGGGGTGTGGCGCTCATCGGGGGTGGCAGCGTCGCCGGGCTGGTTCAAGGCGCGACTGTTTTGGCTCGTGTCAAATCGGCGGCATTGACTGGAGGGATTGGCAATCCGGTGTTCGCCACACTGGAGCTCGTTGGTTCAATCACCACTGCCGTATTGGCGATTATTATTCCGTTGGTTTGCCTGTTGCTGGTCATAGGACTTTGCTTCTTCATATTTCGCGCTTCCAGACGGTTGCTATTCGGACGGCGCCATGTTACCTGAAGTCGTTCACAGGTCGAATCGTTCCCGCATGTGTGATGGGATTGGCGGGCATGCGTCGGTTGTTGGCGGGAACAGGCGATGCCGCAGGTTCACGACGCGGTCATAGAGCCAGTCTCGCCAACGTCGAGGCAGCAGTCTCGCCATTGCAGCAATACATGCCCAAACTCCGCCCAGCCGCCGCAAGATGTGGAGCACAGCCTCTGATCGCACCAACAGGGAACCACCGACCGCAAGCACAACGACGCTGTCAGGCAATCCGGCTCGTTGATGTTCCGGCACTGCTGCATGAAAACGCTCGCCGTGCAACGGCGCAAACCGGAACATCTGACCCGTGCGGTCGCGGAGCAGCACAAAGCGCACCCACCGTTGACACAGCCCACAGTGGCCATCATAGAAAATTGTTTCTGTGGTTTGGTGATCTGTTGAGTTCCTCATCTGCGTTGCTCGTTGGTAACCATAGAAGCCGCATGAGAGGTCCGTCAAGGAGGGACGAAGCGCGGTCACTTGCGCCAAGTGAGCGCGGCTTTCACAAGCGTCCCCACGACGGCGATTCGTTGACAACCGACCCTCGGCCTCGTAGGCTGTTGCGTTGAGAAATCCATCATTGAGGGCAGCGGCGATTGACGCTTTGATTAAACCAAAAGCTGCCGGTGATGCGATGACTCAATTTAAGGGGAGGTGAGACGATGCCGCAAACGCAAGGCAAATTCACGCTATTTGATCTAGCCGAGTTTAGTGAATGGTTGAATGCCGCTTCGATCAGTCGCGTGATTACCCTGATTCAGAATCATCATACATGGACGCCGGCTTACAAACACTTCAACGGAACGAATCATTTTGCGTTGCTCAGAGGCATGGAAAACGCTCATCTGGAGCGCGGTTTTGCCGAGATTGCACAGAATCTGACCACATTTCCTGATGGCACCATTGCGGTTTGTCGCTCGTTTGAAAAGATACCTGCCGGCATCAAAGGGGCGAACACCGGCGCTCTCTGCATTGAGAATCTGGGCAATTTCGACAAGAACAAAGACGCGATGACTCCAGCACACCGCGCCGCCATCATCAAGTTGAATGCGCTCCTGTGCAAGAAATTCCGCTTGCGACCGAATGCTGACACGATTGTTTATCATCACTGGTTCGATTTGAATTCAGGTGAGCGCAAAAATGGCGCCGGCGTGACGAAGTCGTGTCCGGGGACGGCCTTCTTCGGCGGCAACAAAGTCGCCCATGCGGAAGCAAATTTCTACCCGCTGATTCAGCGGGCGATCCGCTCATTGGAAGTGGAACCCATCGGGCTGGAAGAAGCGTTGTATACGGCGCGTGTCACGGCAGAAGCGCTCAACGTGCGTAGTGAGCCTACCGCCTCAAGCCCGCGAGTCAAGGTCTTGACCAAAGGCATCCTGGTGAACGTCTACGAGGAGAAAAATAAATGGTGTCGGGTTGATCCAACCCAGTCGCACTGGGTCAGCGGACGATTTCTGGAACGCGTGCTTGAGTGAGTTGGAGCCAAATAAAACCATGCGAGGTGAGGTACGACATGGAGATTCCACATCCGCACAAGCTTTTGGATTTTTCTCATCAGGTGGTTTTGGTGACGGGCGCTGGCGCCGGCATCGGCGCTGGCATTGCCCGGCGATTTGCGCAAGCTGGAGCGGCTGTTGTTGTCAACTATCGCGCGAGCGCCATCCAAGCGCGCGCAGTCGTTGATGAGATCGTTTCGGCAGGCGGCCGCGCCGTCGCCATTCAAGCTGACGTTACTCAGCAAGCTGACGTGGAGCGGCTCATCCGGCAGGCAGTCACTGCGCTGGGGCGGCTTGATGTGTTGGTCAACAATGCGGGCATCTATCCACTCTCGCCGCTTGTGCAGATGACCGAAGCGGAATGGGACGCCGTCATAAACGCGAATCTGCGGAGCGTATTCCTATGCACGCAAGCGGCAGCGCGGCAAATGATCGCCCAGGGAACCGGCGGCGTCATTGTCAACATCGCGTCAATCGAAGGAGAGAACGCCGCGCCAATGCATAGTCACTATAATGCCGCCAAAGCCGGCGTGTTGATGTATACCGAGGCCGCAGCCTATGAGCTTGGGCCGCATGGCATCCGCGTCAATGCCGTGTCGCCAGGATTGATTTGGCGCGAGGGCATCGAGCAGGCATGGCCTGATGGCGTGCAGCGTTGGAAACGCGCTGCGCCGCTGGCGCGGCTGGGGATGCCTGAAGACGTCGCCGATGCGTGTCTCTTTCTGGCCTCACCCGGCGCGCGGTGGATCACGGGCGCAAATCTGCGCGTGGATGGCGGCGTCATGACGAAGCAGATTTTTTGAGAGATCGTGTCGTCCGGGGCAACGCGGGAGAAATGATGAGAGCAGACTACAGGCGTTCCCGCCTGCACTTTATTCTCAGCGAAGGAAGCCATGAAAATCTCGCCACAGATGAACGCGGATGAACACGGATAAGTTTGATCATCCGTGTTGATCGTTCTCTATCCATAGTGATTTTCGGAGATGAAGATGTTGTTGAAAGGGAAAGTTGTTTTAGTGACGGGCGCTGGTCAAGGCATCGGACGAGGCATTGCACAAGCGGTGGCCGAAGCCGGCGCAGACTTATCGCTGGTTGACGTGCGGCTGGCGTCTGTGCAGGAAACAGCCGCGCTTGTCCAACAAACTGGTCGGCGCGCATTGCCGTTACTCGCCGATGTGACCGATGGAGAATCATGCCGTCAAGCGATTGCCAAAACGGTCGAGTTCTTTGGGCAGCTCGACGGCCTGGTCAACAACGCAGGCATCATCAAGATGGATAGCGCGCTTGACATCACAGCTCACGATTGGCATCGGCAGTTTGATGTGAACGTGCATGGCCTGTTTTCTTGTTGTCAATTGGCGGCGCGGCAAATGATCGCGCAGGGCACCGGCGGAGCCATTGTCAACGTCGCTTCCAATGCTGGCAAAGTCGGTTATCCGAATATGGCCGCTTATAACGCGACGAAGGCAGCGGTCATCAGTATCACGCGTTCGCTCGCCAACGAATGGGCGCAGTATCGAATCAATGTCAATGCCGTGTGTCCCGGCGGTGTGGATACACCGATGTTGTTCGAAGTGGCCACCTGGTTGACGAATCGGTTCGGGGGCGATCCGCATGAGTTGGTGAAAACGATGAAGCCACATCAAATGGATCGTCACGTTCAACCGATTGAGGTTGGTCGTGTCGTCGCATTTTTGCTCTCGGAACATGCCACGGTTATTCGTGGTCAGGCGATCAATTGCGATGGCGGAGACACACCGTACTGAATGGGTGAGAAAGTGAAGGAGAAGTTGTTCATGTCGTCCGGACGACGCGAGAGAAACGGTGAACAACGCCACCGGCAGGAATGCCTGTGCCACTTTTTCTGAGGAGTTCACAGATGAACATTCTTATTCTCGGCGCTGGTCGGATGGGTTTTGGCGCTGCGTATGATCTTGGGGACAGCCCTGACGTGGAAGCGGTGACCGTGGCTGACATCAATCTTGAAGCGGCGCGTGCGGTTGCTGAGCGAATCGGCGCTGGCAAAGTCACTGCCGTGCAGATTGACGTGACCGATCATCAGCGTGTCGTCCAGTTGATGCGGCGTCACGATGCGGTGATCAGTTGTGTCGTCTACCACTTCAATCTTGGATTGGCGCGCGCGGCGATTGAAGCCGGCGTTCATTTCTGCGATCTTGGCGGCAATAACGCAGTCGTTGCTTCAGAACTGGCGCTGGATGCCGAAGCGCGCGCTGCCGGGATCAATATCATTCCTGATTGTGGGCTGGCGCCGGGCATGGTCTCAGTGTTGGTGGCTCACGGCGCGGCGCGGTTTGAGCAACTCGAAGCCATCCACATTCGCGTCGGTGGGCTGCCTCAACATCCCAAGCCACCGCTTGATTACCAGATCGTTTTTTCTGTCGAAGGATTGATCAATGAATATGTCGAGCCAGCCCGCGTGATTCGTCATGGCCGAATCCTCGAAGTTGAGTCATTGACCGAACTCGAATCCTTGGAGTTTGCTCCGTTCGGACGATTGGAAGCGTTTCAAACATCGGGCGGCACTTCGACGTTGCCGGAGAGTTTTTTGGGTCGTGTTCAGGAACTCGATTACAAGACGATTCGCTATCCGGGCCATTGCGAGAAATTCAAACTGCTCGTTGATCTGGGACTGGCCAGCAACGAGGAGATCGAAATTGACGGCGTCCGTGTCAAGCCTCGTCACGTGCTGGGTCAGATGTTGCTGCGACGCTTGCCGGCGGATGAGCCTGATCTAGTGCTCGTGCGTATTGAATTTCGCGGCACATTGGCTGGCCAAGCACGCACATTGCGATATGAGATCGCCGACCGATTTGACGAAGCGACCGGCTTGAGCGCGATGATGCGCACAACAGCGTTTCCGGCATCAATCGTGGCGCAGATGATGGCGCGTGGCCAGACCACTCGTAGAGGCGCGGTCCCGCAGGAACGTTGCATTCCGCCGGCCATCTTCGTTGAGGAACTTGCCAAACGTAACATTCAAGTCAACGAGCGAGTGATATGAGGAGAACCGGAGACTGGTCAGTGAGGAGTCTAAAGCGATCTTCAATTGCCTTTGCCCTGGAAATCGCCCATGAGCTTACGCATGCCACACACAATGAAAAGAACTCACACGGAGACACGGAGAACACGGAGAGGCTCAGTTGGCCGGACTTTGTGTTCTTGGCGTCTCCGTGAGGAGATGAGTTTCAGGGGAATCGCTCACGAGTGAACCACGCCACGCACAATGAAAGGGCTCACACGGAGACACGGAGAGCGCGGAGAGGTTCATTTGGCCGCCTCTTTGTGTTCTTAGTGTCTCCGTGAGGAGATGATTTTCAGAGGAGCAAGCATGAGCTACTTTGCATTGATCTACACCGTAGTGGAGGACTACGTCACACGTCGGATGCCGTTTCGTGAGGAACATCTTCGGCTGGCACGCGCCGCCCATCAACGTGGTGAACTGCTGCTGGGCGGCGCACTAGGCGATCCTCCCGAACGGGCGCTTCTTGTGTTTTGTGTTCCGGATCAATCTGTCGTTGAAGACTTCGCGCGCCATGATCCCTATGTGTTGAATGGCGTCGTGGTTCGCTGGGAGGTTCATCCCTGGGCAGTCGTCATCGGCGGCCATGCCTCTGTGCCGTGAGCGTCAATGATCGTTTGCCTGAGTGTTTGCCAGTAGGACGCACAGGCAGTGGCCGTCTGTTTACTGTGGTTGCTTGACCGATTTATAATGGCACTTTCTAAGAAATTCACGATGCTAGCCAACTATCATGATGTCATCACTCACACCTGTTCCTGATCCTGTTGTGCGTCCCATCCATCATTTCGACGGCGCGCGTCAGCATCTGGCGCCTGCCGAGCGACTCAAAGCGGTCCGCGCGTGCGCCCAGCGATTCCGTGAAGAGATGTTGGCCGACGAGCCGGTCATTTATTATCGCTCGTTTGATCTGATTCGTGTGCCCTATCCGACGCGCTATGCGTTGCGCGATGCGTGCACCGTGCCGGTGCCATACGTTCACATTCTCAATCGCATGTTCGTCGTGCAATTCAAGAGTGACGTGGGCATCAAGACGCTGCTCATCTCGCCGTCAGATATTTACGCCAATCGCGAGACGCCGTTCTTCAAACGGATGGCGAACCGGTTCGGGCCGCTGGGTCAGCCGTTCCTCTCGCTGATTGCGCCGGAGCTGGGCACAGTCGAATCCTGCTTGGCGCAAACAGGGCTTCGCCCGGAAGATGTGGACTACATCACCTACGATCACCTTCACACGCAAGACCTGCGTCGCTGGCTCGGCACGCCGCATCAACCTGGCGTTTTTCCTCGGGCGCGACTACTGGTGACGCGGCAGGAGTGGGAGTCCGCTCAGTCGTTGCTGCCGCCACAAGCTGATTGGTATTGTCCGGATGGCACAAGCGGCATCCCGTCGGAAAGGGTGATTCTGCTTGACAATGATGTCATGCTTGGAAAAGGCGTGGCGCTCATACGCACGCCAGGCCATACCGAGGGCAATCATTCGATCGTTGTTCATACCGATGAAGGCTTGATGGTGACCAGTGAAAACGGCGTGAGCGCAGACTCCTACGCGCCGATGCACTCAAAGATTCCCGGCCTGCGACAGTACGTGCGCGATACCGGCATGGAGGTCGTACTGAACGGCAACACGCTGGAGCGCGGCCTCGATCAGTACATCTCGATGATTCAAGAGCGCGACATCGCCGGAGCGTCGCCGCGCCAGCCGGAGTTTTATAACTTCGTGCCATCATCCGAGCTGACGCCCTACTGGATGTTTCCTGGCATTGAGCCGAGCTTCACATTCGGTCCGTTGCAATTTGGCACGCCACATCTGAGTGAGCGCCCATGAAACAAGCCAGAACATTTCTGCTCACCGGCTGCGCTAGCGGCATCGGCCGGCATTTAGCCGATGTGCTCGTTGCGCGCGGCGAGAACGTATTGGCCACGGACATCAATCTGGAGGCGCTAGAAGCATACGCCGGGATGCGTGGCTGGTCGGATGCACGTGTGCTGTTACGCCAGCTTGATGTGCGCCAGGCATCAGCATGGGAAGCACTCTTCCAACAGGCGATCTCAACCTTTGGCAGCGTGGATGTGCTGATGAATATCGCCGGCTACCTCAAGCCGGGTTGGATTCACGAAACAAATTTAGAAGAAGTTCATCGGCATTTCGACGTCAATGCCAAGGGCGTGGTGTTCGGCACGCAGGTGGCCGCGCGGCACATGGTGCAGCAACAGCATGGTCATATCATCAACTTCGCCTCGATGGCCGCGTTGGTGCCCGTGCCCGGACTGGCGCTGTATAGCGCGACCAAATATGCCGTGCGAGCGTTTTCGCTCGCCTCAGCCTACGAGCTTCGCCCGTACGGCGTCTTTGTCACCGTCGTCTGTCCTGATGCCGTGCAAACGCCCATGTTTGATCTACAGAGAAATTATGACGAGGCGGTGCTCACGTTTTCGTCGCCGCGTCCGCTCGCGGTGGAGGATATAGCTCGCGTGATCCTCGATGACGTGCTACACCGCAAGCCGCTGGAGGTGACGCTGCCGCGACATCGCGGGTGGCTCTCCAAGTTTGTCAATCTGTTCCCAGCCACACAATCCATCCTGGTTCCGCTCTTTGAGCGTCGCGCTCGGACTCGTCAAGCGCGGCTCCGTCATGAAGATCGTTCAGTTGAATCGGCCTGTCCTCACAAAAAACCTTGAGCCTTGGCGTAGGAATTTGTATGTCATCTGGCTCGCCCAGTTCATCGCCATGATCGGCATGAACATGGTTGTGCCATTTCTGGCGTTTTTCGTGCGGGAGCTGGGCGTGACAACCGAAGCCGATGTCATTCGATGGAGTGGCTGGGTCTTCTCGGGGCCGTTCTTCTTTTCGTTTTTCCTCACACCGATTTGGGGTAATCTCGGCGATCGCTATGGTCGTAAGCTGATGCTTGTGCGTGCCATCGTTGGCTTGGCCATTTCGCAGGTACTGATCGGATTGTCACAAAATGTGCAGATGCTATTGCTGCTGCGCATGCTGCAAGGAGCCATCAGCGGCTTCATTCCGGCGGCGCTGGCGCTCGTTTCGGCCAATACGCCGGAGGAACGCGCCGGGTATGCGCTGGGCGTGTTACAAACAGCGACGGCCAGCGGCGCCGTCATTGGCCCTGTGATCGGCGGCCCATTGGCCGATGCCGTCGGGTATCGCTGGACGTTTTTCATCGTGGCAATACTCTGCGCGCTGGCCGGCTTGCTCGTTGTCGCGTTGGTTGAGGATGAACCGGTGAACACTCGAGAACGAGAGACGTGGTCGGCGCTTTTGAGCAATTATGGGTACGCATTCCGCTCGCGATCCATCAGGCTGGCGCTGAGTTTGATCTTGATTTGTCAGATGGCATTGCTCATGGTGCAGCCGATTTTCGCGCTCTATGTCGAGTTGTTGGAGCCGAACAAGGAATATATCGCCACCGCAGCCGGCGTGATTTTCTCAGTCGCTGGTGTGTTCATGGTGGTTTCGTCTCCATGGTGGGGCAAGCGGGCGGATGCGCAGGGGTACAGAACGAATCTCGCGTTGGCTATAACCGGCGCGGCCCTGTCATGCATAGCGCAGGGATTGGCCACCGATGCCTATCAACTCATCGTCTTTCGCGCCGTACAAGGATTTTGCATCGGTGGCACGTTGCCGATGCTGTATTCCTACGTCAGCAGACATTCGGAGCTAACCCGCCGCAGCGGCATTATGGGCATCGCGTCGAGCATGACGATCTTGGCCAACGTGGCTGGCCCGGCGGCCGGTGGTTATCTGGCTGCGCACATCGGGTTGCGGGCCAATTTCCTGATCGCCGGCGGCTGTCTATTAGCCGCTGCCTTGTTCGTCTGGCAATTTCTTACTGAGCCTGACACGACCAGATGATGAATGGATGATTGATTGAATGATGACCCATTGGGTTGAGCCTCCATGAATGGGTTGTCAGTGAATCATTGAGAAGGCGGCTCAGGTTTACTCACACGTCAACGCGGAGCACTTCAAGCGGCGGGCGGTTGTACGTGCCGCGACTATTGAGCATGCCGATCAAGATGGTCAGGCCAATGACCAACACGCAGACCGAGGCAACCGGGACAAGAGCCAGCTTCAACGGCGTCTCAAACACGAAACGAGCCAGCGCCCAACTACTGGCCAGCGACAGCAACAGGCCGGTCAACGCCGCTGCCGTGCCCAGACAGAGATATTCGACCATCATGATGTGGATAATTTGCGCTCGTGATGCCCCAAGCGTGCGCAGCAGGACGCTTTCTTGCATTCGTTGATAGCGGCTGCTGACCACAGTGCTGGCCAACACGATCAACCCGGTGATGATGCTAAAGAGCGCCATGAATTGAATGACAAAAGAGACCTTTGTCAAAACTGAATCAACGGTGTCCAGAACCAGTGTCAGGTCAATCATGGAGACATTGGGGAATTGCTTGACAACGGCTCGTTGCACAGCCGCCGAAGCTTCGCTCGATGAGGCGCGCGTAACGAAGACGTGAAACTGCGGAGCGTCTTCCAACACGCCGGCAGGGAACACGACCAGGAAATTCGGCTGTATCCGCCGCCACTGGACTTCACGGATGCTCCCAACAACCGTGCGGATTGGCACACCTTGCACGTCGAAGACCAGCTCATCGCCGACGGAGACCCGTAGCGGTCGCGCTATGCCTTCTTCTAATGAAATCGGTATCGGTTTTCCCGGATCAACCGCGCGCCCTTGCCAGCGGCCCGCCACCACTTGCTCGGTGTCAATGAGGCGCTCACGGTAAGTCACGCGGTATTCTCGCTGCAATGGCCAGTCTGATCGTGTTGGGTCTTTCAGCAGCTCGGCGACGCTTCGACCGCCGACTGACACCAGTCGCATCGTCACCACAGGAACCTGCTGAAGCAACGGCAGGTCAAATGAACGAACCAAATTCGCCACGCGCTCTTTTTGATCATTCTGAATGTCGAACAACACCAGATTGGGGTTGTTGCCGCCGCCCACGCCGGCGACCTGCGACAAGAGCGTATGCTGTGTCAGATAGAGCGTTGAGATGAGAAATGTGCCCAGTCCGAGTGCCAAGATGAGCACGACAGTCTGGTTATTGGGCCGATACAAATTTGCTAAGCCCTGACGCCAAACATAGGTCCAGCCGGTCGGAAAATAGGCTCTTACCAACTTCATCAATAGGGCGCCCACGCCTGCCAGCACACCGAACGCCACACCAAGGCCGGCTGCAAATCCGATTCCCACTGTCCAGCGTCCGGTTTGCGCGACGGCGAACCCGCTAACGGCCAGAGCAATCAGCGCGTAGATCACCCATCGCAGCCGGTCATTCGTCGCCGAGTGCGTTTCTTCGTAAGACACGCGCAGCGTCCGTAGCGGCGAAATCCGGCGCACCGACAACAACGGCAAAAGCACGAACAGAAGTGTGATGCCAAGACCTGTCGCCATACCTTCGGCAATCGCGCGCCAACAGATCGTCACCGGCACACTCACCGGCAAAAAATCGCTGAACACGCGCGGCAACACGCGCTGAACGCCGGTTCCCAATAGCGCGCCTGCCGTGGCGCCTATGAGCCCCATCAGCGTAGCCTGGATGACATAGATGGTCACCGTTTGTTTCGTCTTTGCACCGATGCACCGCAAGATAGCCACTGTGGCGATTTTTTGTTTAATGTAGACGTGAATGGCGCTGGCGACGCCGATGCTGCCAAGCAGTAGCGCAATGAATCCAACCAGATTCAGGAACCCATACACATTCTCCATCGCACGTCCCAGAGCCATCTGGCGTTGCTGAGCTGTTTCGCTGCTTAGCCGGTATGCGGTGAGCTGCGGTTGCGCGCGAGCGACTACCTGCTCGACGTTAGTGTTCTGGTCGAATTTGAAGTAGGCTCGGTAGCTGGCCAGGCTGCCGCGTTGTAGGAGTTTGGTTTGATTCAGATAAGCCATCGGGATGTAGACACGCGGGCCGGTCAAATCGAGCGAGACCTCGCCCGGCACTTTCAAGAGCCGTCCAGCAATCCGATAAGTAAACGCGCCGATTTTGATCTCATCGCCGAGCTGCGCGTCCAGTTGCAGCATCAATCCGTCTTCGACGAGCGCCTGCGGCCCATCTTGAAACGAATGCGCGGCTGAAGGCGGCGCAGTCTGCAACTGACCATAAAAAGGGAATCGTCCTTCCAGTGCTCTGACCTGGACGAGTCGTGTGCGACCATTCTTAGGGAGTGAGACCATTGACGCGAAGCTCGTTTCGCGCGATTGTTCTCCGCCCAGCGAGCGAAGCCAAGCATCCACGTCCGGCGTGAGCGGCTGGCGACTGGTGATGAGCAGGTCGGCGCCCAGCAGCGCCTTGGCCTGCTCATTGATGGCCTGCTCCAGATTTTGGCCAAATGACGCGATGGCAACCAGCGCCGCCACACCAAGCGCGATGGACAAGACGAAGAGCACCAGCCGTCGCCGATGAGAACGGCTCTCTCGCCAGGCCATCTTCCAAGGCCAGCTACTGATGAGCGAGCGCATCAAGCACATGAGTTGTCTCCTGTGTCGGTTCATCTGAAACGATCGCGCCGCTTTTCAAACGAATGATGCGTTGCGTTCGCTGAGCGAGTTCGATGTTATGTGTCACCAGGATCAACGTCGTGCCGGCGGCTTCATTCAATTCAAACAAGAGCTGCGCGACGCGCTCGCTGGTTTCGCCATCCAGATTGCCCGTCGGTTCGTCAGCGAACAAGATCGTAGGATTGTTGATGAATGCGCGAGCGAGGGCCACACGCTGTTGTTCGCCGCCGGACAGTTGCGCCGGATAGTGATGAAGCCGGTCTTCCAATCCAACGCGAGCTAGCAATTCGACGGCTCGTGACCTGACCTGATTCTCACCGCGCAGTTCCATTGGCACCATCACGTTTTCCAGCGCGGTCAGCGTGGGGATCAATTGGAACGTTTGAAAGACGAAGCCAACGAATTGATTTCGCACCTCGGCGCGTTTGTCTTCGTCGAGCTCGCTCAGGCGAATTCCATTAAGGATGACAGAACCGGAACTCGGCTCATCAAGGCCGGCGCACAGGCCAAGCAATGTCGTCTTGCCGCTTCCCGATGGACCCACAATGGCGCAGGTTGAGCCGTTCGGGATAGAGAAAGTAACATCGTTCAGAACGACCAATGTTCGATCTCCGCTTCGGTACGTTTTGGTCAGATGTTCAACAGTCAAAATAGGTGTGGTGTTCATAAGGTCGAGTTAAGAGCGACAACGACGTTGCCGGCATGGTCGCTGATAGGCTATGCATGGGACGTTTTGACATAGTTCAAACTAGAAACTAGATTATAGGCCATGCCACAGAAGGTGAAAACAAGAGCGATGGTTTTGCTCTCGCTGCTGCTGATGGTTGCCTGTGCATCGAGCCAAGGGCCGCCCACATCATCATCGAGTCCGCCGGAACTGACAACTGATGAGCCGGAGCCGAAGACGGTTGTAATTCTGGGCAACAGCCTCACCGCTGGGTTCGGCATCAGCCGCGAGCAAGCATTTCCGGCGTTGATCCAAGATGAGATTGATAAGCTTGGGTGGAACATTGAGGTCGTGGATGCCGGCGTCAGCGGCGACACTACAGCCAGCGGACTGCGTCGGCTGGATTGGCTGCTCAAGCGCAAGATTGATGTGCTGGTGATCGAATTAGGAGCGAACGACGGATTGCGTGGCGTTCCAATCAGTGAGACCAAACGCAATATCCAAGCGATCATTGATAAGACAAGACGCGCGTATCCCGACGTGAAGATCGTCATTGCCGGCATGAAGCTGCCGCCCAATATGGGGCAAGAATACGTATCAGCTTTCGAACAGATTTTTCCTGAGCTGGCTCGATCTAACAACGCCGCGTTGATTCCATTTCTGCTGGAAGGCGTCGCGGCTGATCCGAAATTAAACCTGATTGATCGCATTCATCCGACTGCTGAAGGTCATAAAATTGTGGCGCGGAATGTGTGGACGGTGCTCAAGCCTGTACTGGAGTCTATTCAATGAAGATCGTAGCCAGAATCGTGTAGGCTGTGCTCAAACCTGTATTGGAGCCTGTTAAGCGCAATTTGCTTTCGCGGCTGGCTCATTCGATTTGATCTTGCCTCGTGCGGATGTACTCGAGGCGCTCGCGGTGTCTTTTCGGGCAGGTCAACATCTGATGACGGATTGAGGTCGAAGCGCTGGAGTGAGAAGCCGCTCGTCAGCTCAGCATGGGAAGGTGATATTCCGTGATAAACAGACGGGAAGAGAAAACACGAGCACCAAGAAACAGAACACTCACCTCTTCAAGGCGCCAACGATTGGAGATGACGCCCATCCAGACGTTACACGGCTAGTTCCCCTCTGGCGCGCGGCTGCCGCTGTTGCTTGAGGCTCGCTCGGTTCAAAACACCACACTTCAACGGGCGCCACAAAGGGACTCTCTCTTACAAAGAACAAGCTCTTTTTGCGCCGCAGTTGGCGTAAGCCCACGACATATCCGGACGACGCGAGAGAGTTTCTTTTTGACTGTTCGTGGCATGCTGTTGCGCATGAGCGATTCTGCTCCGCTTCTTTGATCCATCGTCAGCACAAAGCTAGTGCCAGGCTGCTCGTGGCCTTTCAGGGAGATTGCCAGATGATCCTCTTTTTGAGGCATCAACGGCGAAACGGTGCCAAAGCTATTGACTTGACTTTGCTTTTTTGGTTTAGATACACTCCCACGAGACTTTTAGAGAGAACAATGTCAGATGATGGTGTGGGGCGCGAACCCCTGGAGAGAGGACCCGATGGCGAGCCGGTTGATTCCGCATAAGCTGGCTGTGTCTGCGGGTGACTCCAGGCTACCTGCAACCAATGAAGACTCGTCGGCGAACGCGCTGAACCCCAAGCTCCTGGGTCGAGTACATCAAACGATCTGGGCGCAATGCGACAGCCGTCGGAGCAAACAGGTTTGTCTCATGTGCATCGGGCGCTTCATCTTTTTCCACGGCGTTAATCATCGGGTAAAGATGCAAGCTGTGCGACAGCTCGGGATCGCTAAGCTGGCGAACCCGCACACGCTCAGGCAGTCGTTTGCTACAAACTTGTTTGGAGGAGGTGTACGATATTCGTGCTTTCCAGAAACTCTTGCTATCCAGGCACTCCTTGGACTTAAAGGGCTCAACACGATGATGGCTTACACCTATGCGTATGAATCAGGGTGGTCGTGGCGTGCGCCGTTTAGCCAGCCTCCTCTGACAGGCAACTGGAGGGCATGAAGCAGAAGAGGTGATCGGGCTAATTCCACAGAGTGACTTAATTCGTGGTCGGCGGCGGAGGAGATGGGCGATGCAGCAGTGAGCGGCGAGCGATTCTGCCACGGAGTTCTCTCGAATGTATTCCTACCTCAGGAGGATGATTTTCAATGGAACTGAAGAACGGCAAGCGTGTGGTAACAGTCATTCCGGGTGATGGTGTTGGTCCTGAGTGCATACGAGCCACGCAGCGAATCATCGAAGCTGCTGGCGCCTCGGTGCACTGGGAAGAGCACCAGGCAGGCGCCAGCGTTTTTAAGCAGGGCATTGCGTCCGGCGTTCCTGCTGACACGATAGAATCTATTAGGCGCACCCGCGTTGTGCTCAAGGGGCCGCTGGAAACGCCCGTGGGTTACGGCGAAAAGAGCGCCAATGTGACGCTCCGCAAGCTCTTTGAAACCTACGCCAACGTCCGCCCCGTGCGTGAGCTGCCCGGCGTGCCAACACCGTACAGCGGGCGCGGCATTGATCTTGTGGTCGTCCGCGAAAACGTTGAAGACCTCTACGCGGGCATCGAGCACATGCAGACCCCCAGCGTTGCCCAGTGTCTGAAGCTAATTTCTCGCAAAGGGTGTGAGAAGATCGTCCGCCTCGCCTTCGAGCTGGCCAGAGCGGAAGGACGCAAGAAGGTCGCTTGCGCGACCAAGTCGAACATCATGAAGTTGACCGAAGGGATGCTCAAGCGCACGTTCGAGGAGATCGCTCCAGAGTACCCTGACCTAGAGTCGTGGCACATCATCATTGACAACTGCGCGCATCAGCTTGTGAAGAGGCCCGAACAGTTCGAGGTCATCGTCACCACTAACATGAACGGCGACATCATCAGCGACCTGACCTCGGCGCTTGTCGGCGGGTTGGGCTTCGCGCCGTCAGCCAATCTGGGTGATGAGGTGGCTATTTTTGAAGCGGTTCACGGCTCCGCGCCCAAGTACGCAGGCAAAAACGTCATCAACCCCACAGCGGTGCTCCTGTCCGGCGTGATGATGCTCCGCCACATCGGTGATTTCGACACAGCAGCCCGCATCGAACAGGCTCTCCTGGTAACGTTGGAGGAAGGCCGCGTGCGTACTGGCGACGTGGTTGGTTATGATCGCGGGGCCAGCACGACAGCCTTCGCAGACGCAATCATCGCTAACCTGGGCCGCACACCTCAACACACTCCCGTGCGCAGCTATCGCCCAATTGAGCTGCCGGCTCGTAAACCGACGGCTGCCATCACGCCGGCCTCGCGCCGCGTCATCGGTGTGGACGTGTTCGTAGAGTCAACGCTCTCACCTGATGACCTAGGGCACAGCCTGGAGCAGATTGCGGAAGGCACGCCACTGCGCCTGAAGATGGTCTCCAATCGAGGCACCAAGGTGTTTCCTTCAGTGGGGGCTTTGACCGACTGCGTAGATCACTGGCGCTGCCGCTTCGTGCTTCGCAACAACAGTGGCGAGCTGAGCGATGAGCAACTGCTGAACCTGGTGTCGCGGATCGCCAGCCAGCACCGATGGATGCACATAGAGAAATTGCAGGAGTTCGACGGCCACGAGGCCTTCACCAAGGCCCAGGGCGAGGACTAAGCGTTTACCCAGAACCGTGAAATGCCCAAAGCAAATGCTCTTGACAGGAATATGCAACCGCTGGATTAAACGCGGCAGTCATCGCCCATCGAGGAACGATAGGCATAGCCGTTGACAAGAGTATGCAACCGCTGGATAAAAAGCCGGCGCCGACCGGGCGGCATTAGAACCTTGTGGTCAGCAGGAAGGTTCATCGGCCGCCCCGGCGGCTGGCTTGCTCGTTAGACAAGGCGGCAACGAGGCAGCATCAGATTCTCCTGCTTCCGTTTTCGCAACCATACATCTTCAAGCGCACCGGATGATGATTCATGGAGATGCTGGCTGTGTTAGACGATGACGGGCCATACAGCACTTCTAATCCGAAATGCGCACAGAAAGCGTAGGTTGGCGCGTGGGACGTTCTGGTCCCGGTTTGCATGGCGCTTCATCAAACTTGGCCTTTCTCCGAACTATTGATATTACAGTCCGAAGAAGGTCAATATTCGGGCCATGATCGTTCGTCGAATCTCTGCGTCAACAATCGCCTCAAACGGAAAACCGAAATGGACAAGCTTGTATGCGCTGGCATATTCAATCGCTGCGTGACCGCCGCTTCCACCAACGTACATAAGATTGGCCGTGGCTGGCCAAATCGGGAGCAATTGATCGGGAGAATCAACATCATATCGTCGCCGTCCATCGTCAATCATAAACAAGCCGATGTCGGCGAAGATGCCGCCCGTCCCGGTGACCGTGTGCGTGTCAGAGTCATCGCCGGCATAACGCGCCTGCAAGAAATTTCGATAGAAGGACCGATCTGCAACGCTGCCGCGCTGATCAAGGTCCCAGGCGATTTCCGAGCCGGATACAAACAAGCTGCCGCCCATCATAAGAAATTGTCTGATACGTTCTTGCTCATCCGTGTCGAATGTTTCATGCGCGGTAGACTCTTCTCCCAAAATCCAATCAATCACCCGATAATCGGCCAGCGACACAATGCCATCCCGAACGGCTTCATTTGAGCATGAATCGAACGCTACGCCATGAGCGTCAATGGCCGTGGCATGCTCGATGATGTAGTCGTAGGTGTTCATCCGTTGCAGAAACATGCGTCTGACTGTGCCCAGTGGACCGCTTTCGAATCGAGGGATAAGCGCGAACCGGTCGAGCCGATCAAATCCGTTGACAACCAGCATCGCTGGTCGCGCCACTCCAGCAGCGACCTTGACGGCTAATACTTCGGTTGGGAACGATTCACCACCGTCATTCAATGCGGTGACGCGAAAATAGTAGACGCGCCCAGGTGTCAATCCGGTCAGTGTAAGCGACGTATCGGAGGTTGCCACGCCGTTATCAAAGGCTTTGCCGTCGGCGCTTGTGTAGACTTTGTAGGAAGTTGCTTGATCACCGACGAGACCGACACGGTCTGTCTGGGGCGGGCGCCACGAAATCGTGACTTCTTGCCAGTCCGTGTTGTGAACGGTCAGATGCGTGGGCGGCTCCGGCAATAAAGGCAAATCAACTCGATCGCGTTGCTCGAAGTATTTGACGATGCCCTGATAGATTGCTCGCGCTGCCAATTGCCGGAACAGTGGCTCGCGGAGATATTGAGCGTCGGGCGTGCTGGTGTCGTGGAAGGCCAGTTCGATGAGCACGCCGGGCATGGTCGTCAGTAATCGGAGTTCACCGAAATTGGCTGTTCTGAGTCCCCGGTCACGCCAGTTTGCATCCCAGCCCTGGCGAATGTCGTTGATGAGTTCCTGATGGACCGCTTGCTGCAACAACGCGCTGCCAGGCGATGGCGCCGTGTTGTGAATATAGGTTTCCGTGCCGGTGCCGGTGTTGGGTGTCGCCGCAGCATTGGTGTGCAGTGAAATGTAGACGGCATCTTCTCCCGGCTCTTTTTCCCACTCAGCATAACGCGGGCGAGCGGTGACATCGTCGTCACGGTCTTCGCCGGTGCTCAGTGGATCAAAAACCTGCGGCGGCGCTCCCTGAAATTCAGCGAAATATCGCGCAGCTTCTTCCCATCGCGGTCGTTGACTGGTCGTACCACCTCGCGCGATGCTGCCCATGCCGCCGCCGAATCGAATCGCATCAGCAATGACGGTGTCACCAGCAGCGCCTGATTCATTAACGAGCGTGACCGAACCGGAGCGGCCGGCGCGAAAGTAATATGTGCCCAGGTAACGCCACGTTGATCCGTGAACCTGTTGGTTGACCAACACGACCGTTTGACCGCCACCATGATTGATTTCAAATCGCGCACGCGAGGAACGATTGCTACCAGCAACGTACCAGGCATACACAGCATAATCGCCCTCTTGCAGGAACGTCGGCTGCCATCTGGCCATAGCCGTTGGGCTGATGGCCATGCGGTATGTTCCGCCAAACCCAGGCAGTGAGCCCGTTTGCCATGCGCCCGTCTCGCTATAACCATCGGCCTGATCGTTGTCAACAATGATCTGCTGCGTGTTCAGATCACGCTCGCGGCAGGTCCACACGTCAGCGCCAGCATTCCACAAATACTGCACCAGGTATTGATTGATGAGTTCTGGCGTGACGAAATCTTCGACGATGTCGTTGGTATTCGGGCGTTGTGTCAGCCATCCAAACTGCGTGTGCCAGTACCAACCGTGACTCTGACTGAGAAAAATTGTCTTGCCAGTGAGTGCTCCGACCGGTTGAGCTTGACCAAATGCCGGCGGCGAGGCCGCTTTGTGATGGCGTTGGCCTTGATGAGGTTTTCTCGGAATCGGTGGCAGCTCCGGCAGCAACGACGAGATCGGCTTGAAGGTCCCATCAGCGGGGTCTTTGACCAGGACGTGAAAATAGCGCAGATGAGGGTACTGAAGGCTCAACGTATCCACCACGCGCTCGACAATTTCATCCGACATGGCATACGTGAATGTGTCAGAGCTAATCAGATGATCAGGCAATGTGAGATAGATGGTGACAGTTTGTCCCACCATATCGAGGCGGTCGAGTTTCGTTCCCGCAGGGAGCGCAGACAAAAGCTCTTGTGCGCCTACGCCAATTCTGGGTATCGCACCGGCAGAGAGCGAGGCGAGACTCAACAGCACCAAAAGCCACGAGATTGCGTGAAACCGGCGTGCCTGATACATGCTCGCTTCGTCCTCTTGTAAGGTTTTCAGTGATTGACCGCGCTATGGTGGCGACAATCGCCAGCCCTTGTCAATCCTAGTTGGTTTCCATAAGCTATGCCATCTGATCAGCGAGGCTATGTAGCGAAACAATCAACGATGATTGATGCAATTGCAGACTATTTTCTCCAAGGAGGAGATTAACCTAAGCTCATTGTAGAGGTGCACAATGAAAAAACGGTCGAGTCTTACCATCAGCGTTTTGTTGCTTACGTCATTGATAAGTGGGCCGGTAGCGCTGGCCGAGGAAGGGATGTGGACGTTCGATAATCCGCCGATCAAACAATTGCAGGAGCGATACGGCTTCACGCCGACGCAGGAGTGGCTCGATCACGTGCGACTCTCTTGCGTGCGATTTAATGATGGTGGTTCAGGCTCATTTGTCAGCCCTAACGGGTTGGTGTTAACCAATCATCACGTCGGTCGCGGACAAATTCAGAAGCTCTCGTCGCCACAGAATGACTACATCAAAAACGGTTTCTACGCGCCGAGCATGGCCGATGAACTGAAGTGCCCAGACCTGGAGCTCAATGTGTTAGTAGCGATGGAAAACGTGACGGCTCGCGTGCAGGGCGCCGTGAAAAAAGGTATGAGCGCCAAAGAAGCCTTGGACGCGCGTAAAGCGGAGATTGCTCGAATTGAGAAAGAGAGTTTGGCCTCGACCGGCCTGCGCTCGGATGTGGTCACGCTCTATCAGGGCGGCGAGTATTGGCTCTACCGGTACAAAAAATACACGGATGTGCGATTGGTGTTTGCGCCGGAGCAGCAAATCGCCTTCTTCGGCGGCGACCCAGATAACTTCACCTACCCACGCCATGATCTGGACTTTGCCCTGTTTCGCGTGTATGAAAACGACAAGCCGCTCCAAACCAAACACTATTTGAAATGGAGCGCCAATGGCGCCGCAGATGGCGAGCTCGTTTTTGTCGCAGGTCATCCAGGCCGGACGGATCGGTTGCAAACCGTCGCTCAGATGGAGTTGCAACGTGATCACCTCTTCCCCCTCACGCTCCGTACACTGCAACGTCGGCTGGCCGCCTTGCGCCGCTACGCTGAGCGCGGACCAGAAGAGGCGCGACAGGTTGCCGGTTTGATCTTTGGACTGGAGAATTCATTGAAAGCAACGACAGGATATCATCAAGGATTGCTGGACAAGAACGTGATGGCCAAGAAGCAACAAGAAGAAAAAGAATTTCGCGCTCTGGTGGCTCGTAATAAAGAGTGGCAAAAAGAGTACGGCGACGCGTGGGACGCAATAGCCAACGCACAGGCTAAGTATCTGGAGATGCTCAAACCGATCCGCTACCGCGCGCTAACTGGCCAGGCGCGTTTGCCAGCTCTTGCCTTAGCGATCGTGCAATATGTGGCCGAGGTCAAAAAGCCCGATGGGGAACGGCTAGACGGCTTTCGTGAGGCACAGCTTGAATCATTGAGGTTCCGCCTGCTGTCCAAGGCTCCCGTCTATCCGGGCGTAGACGAGGTCGTGTTGGCCGACAGCCTGCAGGAATCACTCGAAGCATTAGGGCCAAACGATCCGTTCATCAAAGCAGTGTTGAATGGCCGTCAGCCAGCAGATGTGGCGCGAGAGGTGATTGCCGGCACCAAATTGGCCGATGTTGAGTTTCGCCGATCGTTGCTCGATGGCGGTGAAGCTGTTGTGGCTAACTCCAATGATCCACTCATTGTCATGGCTCGCAAGATTGATCCTTTCGTCCGAGAGATGAACAAGTGGTTGGAGACAAACGTCAGGAGTATCGAAGCAGCGGCCAGCGAAAAAATCGGGAAAGCACGATTCGCCGTTTACGGGAAGACGACCTATCCTGATGCCACGTTCACGTTGCGACTCTCTTATGGTACCGTCAAAGGATACCCTATGAATGGCACCATCGCTCCGCCGAAAACAACATTCTACGGCCTCTATGATCGGGCGCATAGCTTCGATATGAAACCCCCGTTCGACTTGCCAGCGCGATACATCCAGCGGGAAAAAAACTTGGACTTATCTACGCCGCTTAACATGGTCACGACCCACGACATCATTGGAGGTAACTCCGGCTCACCCGTCATCAATCGGGAGGCTGAGTTGGTTGGCTTGATCTTCGACGGTAACATCGAAAGCTTGGCCGGTCGGTTCGTCTATCAAGAAGAAAAAAATCGTGCCGTTTCCGTCCATAGCGCCGCCATCATTGAGGCGTTGCGCAAGATTTATGACGCCGGTGCGCTGGCTGACGAGCTAGAAGGTAAAATGTCGGCGACGATGACGGCAAAATAAGAGAACATGGACCGGTGATTCGTGGATCGTGGTTTGTGTATCGTGATTCATGGCTCGTGAATCGTGGTTCGTGGCTCGTGAATCGTGGTTCGTGATTCGAATTACGACTCAGAATACAATCCACGAGGCACGAGCCCTCAATGACCGTTATGAAGATTGCTGGTATTCAAGCCGCGCCTGTCTTTCTCAATCGCCAGGCGACGTTGGATAAGATGCTTGATGCTATCGCTGAAGCTGCACGAAACGGTGCGTCCCTTTGTGCGTTCCCCGAAGTATACCTCTGTGGCTATCCAGCGTGGTTGAGTTTGACCGGCGGCGCCCGGTTCAATGACGACCGTCAGAAAGAAGCCTACGCGATGTTACTTGATCAAGCAGTCAGCCTAGATGGTCCTGAGATACGCGCGCTCGAGCGTGCTGCGCGCGAACACGACATCTTCGTTTATGCCGGTGTTAGCGAGCGCCACAACGGTACTGTCTATTGCACGCTGGCCGCGATTGATCCGCACAAAGGGCTCATCAACGCGCATCGCAAGCTCAAGCCGACTTACGAAGAACGACTCGTGTGGGGTGACGGTGATGGGCATGGTTTACGCGTACTGAATTACAACGGCTGGCGCGTCGGCGGCTTAAACTGCTGGGAGAACTGGATGCCGCTGGCGCGCGCGGCCATGTATGCTCAAGGTGAAGAGCTGCATGTGTCAGTGTGGCCAGGCAGCCACAAGCTGGTTGAAGAGAATGCTCCGTTTGTAGCGAGAGAAGGGCGCGTTTATGTGCTTGGCGTATGCGGCGTGCTGCGCGCACAAGACATCCCCGACGCATTTCCGTTGAAGCGCGAGATGCTCCAGCAGGAAGCAATTTTCTATAATGGTGGCACGAGCATCTATGGGCCCGACGGTCAATGTGCAGCCGGTCCACTGGTTGATGAAGAAGGGATCGTTTATGCGGAGATTGATTTGAGGCAGGTCCGCCGCGAACGACAGAATTTTGATCCTGCCGGACACTATGCGCGACCTGATGTACTGACGCTACATGTTAATCGCTTCCGTCATACTAACGCTTCATTTGATGAATGACGGTCGTCGCTACATTGGAATCAATTGATCTCGGTAGTAACTTTCATCGAACTCACACTGAAAAATTCACAATCACTTCTTGACAGAGATGATTTTTTTGTTAGAATAGCAGTTTGCCTGTTGAGAGAAAATCATCACGGCATTGATGTTTGAAAACTAGGTAGTGCGTAACCCAGTTTCACAGATGAGTTTCAGGTAAACCGACTCCACGAGTTTTTTCGGAGAGTTTGATCCTGGCTCAGGACGAACGCTGGCGGCGTGCCTAACACATGCAAGTCGAACGCGAAAGAGAGCTTCGGCTCTTGAGTAGAGTGGCAAACGGGTGAGTAACACGTGGGTAATTTACCTCTGGATGGGGAATAACCCGGGGAAACCTGGGCTAATACCGCATAATGCAAGATGGCCGCATGGCGAGCTTGCTAAAGCGGGGGATCGCAAGACCTCGCGTCTAGAGAGAAGCCCGCGTCCGATTAGCTAGTTGGTGGGGTAATGGCCCACCAAGGCGACGATCCGTAGCTGGTCTGAGAGGATGGCCAGCCACACGGGGACTGAGACACGGCCCCGACTCCTACGGGAGGCAGCAGCGAGGAATCTTGGGCAATGGGCGCAAGCCTGACCCAGCGACGCCGCGTGGGGGAGGACGGCCTTCGGGTTGTAAACCCCTTTTCACCGGGACGAAGGGCTGACGGTACCGGTGGAAGAAGCCCCGGCTAACTACGTGCCAGCAGCCGCGGTAAGACGTAGGGGGCGAGCGTTGTCCGGAGTTACTGGGCGTAAAGCGCGCGCAGGCGGTGCGGTAAGGTCGCGGTGAAAGCCCCTGGCTCACCTGGGGGAGGTCCGCGGCGACTGCCGGACTGGAGGGGGGCAGAGGCCGGTGGAATTCCCGGTGTAGTGGTGAAATGCGTAGAGATCGGGAGGAACACCCGTGGCGAAGGCGGCCGGCTGGGCCCTACCTGACGCTGAGGCGCGAAAGCGTGGGGAGCGAACCGGATTAGATACCCGGGTAGTCCACGCCGTAAACGATGGCCACTAGGTGTGGGGGGTATCGACCCCCTCCGTGCCGACGCTAACGCATTAAGTGGCCCGCCTGGGGAGTACGGCCGCAAGGCTAAAACTCAAAGGAATTGACGGGGGCCCGCACAAGCAGCGGAGCGTGTGGTTTAATTCGACGCAACGCGAAGAACCTTACCTGGGCTTGACATGCACGTAGTAGGAAGCCGAAAGGCGACCGACCCCTCGGGGAGCGTGCACAGGTGCTGCATGGCTGTCGTCAGCTCGTGCCGTGAGGTGTTGGGTTAAGTCCCGCAACGAGCGCAACCCCTGCCGGAAGTTACAGGTGTCTTCCGGGACTGCCGGTGGCAAGCCGGAGGAAGGCGGGGATGACGTCAAGTCAGCATGGCCTTTATGTCCAGGGCTACACACACGCTACAATGGCCGGTACAATGGGTTGCCAAGCCGTGAGGCGGAGCCAATCCCACAAAGCCGGTCTCAGTTCGGATTGGAGGCTGCAACCCGCCTCCATGAAGTCGGAGTTGCTAGTAACCGCCGGTCAGCCATACGGCGGTGAATACGTTCCCGGGCCTTGTACACACCGCCCGTCACGTCATGGGAGCTGGCAACAC
>JANWZE010000106.1 GCA_025054955.1 Blastocatellia bacterium
TGTGCACCCAAGCTCCAGCAGAAACTTCTAGCGGCTCGTTGCCCAACGTTAATCGAGCATCTCCCTGAAGGAAATGGAGCATGGCCGGCACGGCTGCTGTGTGTTCTGAAAGTTCCTGCCCGGCATCAAACCCAAACAAGACAACCTTGATAGAATCGTCGGCATAGACCGTGCGACTCAAGGTACCCTGGCTGGGAATGTCAATCTGCTCGAGCAAATTGGAAATGTACGTATACGCCCCCATTGTGCCACCTCATGGAAAAAAGAAAGGTCATTGTGCAACCCTCATGCCGAAAGGCTTGGCGCCCCACTCAAATCCACTCAAGCATTGGCCAAGGCGTCAGTTGTTGGCGCGAGTCGTTGAGCGCGCCAGCGCCGGACGCTGTGGCATAATCCGCAGTCGCTGCGAATAATGGCGCAGGGTTATTTCTCCACTGAGTTTGTTGGCACGCCGGCGTGGTTGCAGCAGCAGAGTTAACAAAGGGCTGGTCAGTGCCACTGGTCCGGCACGGCAATTGCCATTAAGATTTTGTCAAGAGGCGATGATCTGATGAAAGCTACCAAAACCAGAGAAGCCGTCACGATTCGGCTGGCGACAGCCGAGGACCTGGAGCCACTTGTTCGAATGTATGTGAGTTTTGAACCTAAACTTGAATTTCAAGGCCTGCCACCGGCCAATGAAGAACGGATTCGTCGCTGGCTTGAACCGTTGTTACGCGCCCCCAACAGCCACTTAATCATTGAAACTGATACAGGGCGCATTGTCGGCCACGCGATGCTTTGTCAACAGTCATCTGAGCGGGCGGAGCTGGCCATTTTTGTGCACCAGGATTATCGTCATCACGGATTGGGAGAGAAGTTGATGCAGGCCATTGTGCGTTTCGCCTGTCAATGTTTGCACCTGAGAAAAATTTGGTTAACCGTCGAACTGCTGAACGCGCCAGCGGTCAACCTCTATCAGAAGTTGGGATTTGTCCCCATTTACGAACAAGGCGTGCTCAGCTCTGAGCTCATCATGGAGCGAGAGGTCAGTTGTCAGGTATGCCGACAGCAGCAATGTCCCGTATTCGAGGCGCACATTCCGCTGCGGATCGAACTTTGACTTTATCGCGGCGGGTTCAGTCAAGGAGTCACGGGCAATGAAACAATCGTCCTATGAATCACTCGCTCATCAATCGTCCATGCTCAGGAGCGCGGCCCATGAATAGTCAGCACAGGGCATGAGGCCAACCTCACGACGCGCTCAGCTACCGAACCAAACACCAGATGCCGCCAGCCCGTCAACCCGTGTGTGGCAATGACAATCAGATCGGCCTGCTCTTCCTGAGCCACGCGAAGAATCTCCCCTGCCACATCACCATGACGGACGATGGTCTGCACGGTCACTTCAGGCGGAATATACTTCGCCTTCGCTTCATTCAGCTTGCGTTCGGCATCCGCGTGCAACGCTCGCTCATATTCGGGGACTTCAAAAGCGAAGTTCGGGTCTGGCGGCAGCGGCGGCATCACCGGCACCACGTGCACCAAACAAAGCTGCGCGCCAAAATGCACCGCCACCTCAACCGCTCGCTTCAGGCCTTCGTAGGAAGGTTCACTAAAATCGGTTGGGCAAACAATTTTCTTGAAAGGAATCATCCGGACACCTCCAATGTTGATATTCACGCCTCATGAAACAAACAGGCTCATAACCGGTGTGCCGCACGTGCACAGCGGCAGGATTGGCCGATTATTTTTGAGCCAACGGATGCTAAACAATTCACAATCGGTGGTCAATAGCCAGTCTCACCGAGTCTGCTCACCCGGCCTTGGCCAAATAGCCCATGCCGAAACTGGCCACATCGTTCGTGTGGACGATTGCGACTGAACGCAAGGTTGAACCAGGCTTATCGAGCCAGAAACCCAATAACGCCTGCCAGTGTTGTGGTGGCGATTGGAACGCAGAGTTGAACCAGGCTTATCGAGCCAGAAACGCCACGCCCAAACCAGCCAAGATAATCAATGCAATTCCCGGTGCCATCGCTCGACGAAGCGTCGCAGCGCCGGCGGCCGTGACAAGACCACTTTTGACAATCGTATTCGACATCGTCGCTAACACAATAGCTTGAGCGGCCGTGAGCACGCTCAGGCCGGTTGGCTGGCGGCTCAACTCGGTCATCGAAAGCGTGATGGCATCCACATCGGCCATCCCTGCTACGATACTGGACAAATAAACGCCAACGTCTCCCAGATGAATTTGGGCAGTGTGCGCCACCAACAGGATCAGCGCGTAGAGCGCGGCAAAGGTCAGCGCCGGACGAAGCTCAAACGGGTTGGAATATATGACCACGCCTTCATTAGGCTGGCGATGCGTCCAATACAGGTAGCCGGCATACCCCAGCCCGGCCGCTGCGGCGGCTGTCATCGGTTGCCAGAGGGCGCCGAGCACGGCTCGGTTCAAAATGGTCACAATCACCATGACACGAGCGAACATCATGATCCACGAGAGCAAAATCGCGATGGCGAATGATTGAGCAAAGTCCTTCTCTTTTTGACTGCGTTGCGTCAGACTAAGCGTCACGGCTGTGCTGGAGACCAATCCGCCCAGCAGTCCGGTCAGCGATAGGCCACGACGAGGTCCAACCCACTTGATGAGCACATAACCTAGAAAGCTGATGCCGGAAATCAGCACGACCAGCAGCCAGAGCTTATACGGGTTCAGCACGTCCCACGGCGGCGAGCCATAGGAACGATTAGGCAACACCGGCAACACAATGGCTGTGATGACGGCGAATTTGAGCGTGGCGTAAACATCTTCTCGCGTCAGGTGGCGAACAAACCGGTGCATCTCCCACTTGAGCGAGAGCAGCACCGTGGTCACCACAGCGAGCGCAACGGCGATGGCCACGTGGCCGTGATAACAGAGCGCGCCACACAGGAACGTAATCAGCGCCGAAACTTCTGTCGTCAACCCGATCTCGCCACGGCGGCTGCCAACGACGTAGCCGGCCATCAGCAACGCGCCGATCACGCCCAGCGCGATCATGAATATGACCGGCGCCTTCCAGGTGTCGGCGCTGAGCGCCGCCGCGCAGCCTGCTAGCGCAATCAGCGTGAACGTGCGCACACCGGCTGACATCTCATGCTCAGACCGCTCCCTTGAATACTGGCGCTGCAATCCGATCAGCAGTCCGATGAACAACGCCACACCAAACCGGTAAAATAATTCAATCTGACTCACGGCCTCGCGCTCAATCTCAAGCAATTTGCTAAAAGGGGCCTGTGCTGGACGATTCACGAACCTGCTCCCGCCAATCCAGCGGCCAGCTTCGCGTCTCTTCCCGCAGCATACCGATCAACGCAATGGCAATCGAAACCACGACAGGTCCGATGAACAACCCCAACAACCCAAAGGCTTGAACACCACCCAGCAACGAGAAAAACACCATCAGCGTATGGAGCCGCGCGCGACCGCTAATGACCAACGGTCGCACAATGTTATCAAACAAACCAACGATACCCGCGCCCCAACCCAGTAAGATCAACCCTTTGACCCACTGGCCGCTCACCAACAGGATGATCGAAGCCGGCAACCACACGGCGCCCGACCCAACGAGCGGCACCAACGAGAAGACGGCGGCCACCAAGCCCCATAAAATCGGCGAGGGCAAACCCAGCACCAAAAAAGCTAGCCCCGTGAGCACCCCCTGACCCACAGCCACCGCCAGCACGCCATACACGTTCGCCATGATCATATCGCTCACGCCTTTGAACAGACGCTGCGTGCGCTCGGCATCCAGTGGCAACACAACAGCAAGTTGACGCTTCATCCGCTGCCCTTCACGGAATAAGAAGAACAACGTGAACAGCGTGATGACCGCATGGCCGAGCACACTGGCGATGTTATTGACCACGCTGGCCGCCAGCGCCACCAAAAACGCGCTCACTTGTTGCAGTCGTTGCAAAATTTCGGCGCGCAGATCAAACTCAGACACATCCACATACTGACCAATCCATCCAAGCGGGCGCTCGATCAAGTCAGTGAAATAGGGGCCCCATCCGCCTCCTTCCAGACTGCGTTGCCGCAACGATTGATAGAGTGACCTCAACTCCTCGGTCACGGCCATGCCAACAAGCACGCTCGGCACGACAATCAGCACCACAACAAGCAATGTGGAAATGGCAGCCGCCGCGCTCGGCCGACGAATCAACCGCTCAATACGATCATGAATCGGATAGAAAATGATGGCCAGCACGATGGCAAACAGGATGGGCTTCAAAAATGGCCGCGCGATGAGATAGCACAGATACACCACGATGGTGGTCAACACAATGAGGAAAATCAGTGTGGCCCGTTTCTGAGTCATGGAACCCGCTTCGTTGAGCAGACAAACATAGATGGTTGCGTCAGCCTGTGCAAGAGCTATCAACAGCGGCAGAGAAACATAGATGGTTGCGTCAGCCTGGGCAGCAGCGACGGCTAATACTCACGGACGGCTCAAGCATCAACTCGGCGGCGCGCTACGCTGTTTGTCTGGATCAATCCAGATGCCTTCGGCGATGCCGATGGCTGCCAATTTCTCGCGCAGGTGCTTCAAACACAGCTCCTCATCGTGATCCACAGGCGCGTCAAATCGGTGATCATGTCGGTGAAGGATTTTGATGGTGAGGATGACCTCGGGGCGGAAGCGCCGACGAGGCGATTGATGCACGGCCGCATCGTAGGGCAGAATCTGACAGCGGGCCGTGCTCGCGCTGCCAGCGATCAACCATTGGGCAATTCGCTTCAGTTGATCATACGTTTGATAGCCATGCCGACACGGCGGCGACTCACCCGCCGCCTGACACTGATGAACGCCGCACAGCTCAACCTCAAATCCGACCTGCCGCCTGGTTTGCCCGACCATCAGCCATTCCGGCCACACTTCATAACACACACGATACTGCCGAACAATGTGACGAAGCTCATGGATAGTGTCATCAGACACAACTTGGTCAGTCATAGCGACCTCACCATCTGATGACGATCCGAGAAGGCGAATGGCCGCGCCGATTCATCATGTCCATCATCATCCCGTCACATTGTGGCTCATCCTTGGGCGCATCCACAACGTGGAGTTTCAATGCAATCCGACGGCAAGGGCAACGTCACACTGTGGCTTACTCTCGCCGGCATCCACAACCTACATCAATTGCCTCTGAACATGCGATGCGCAGGAGCCTGTGGCTGGCGCTCAATCTGCGTGTTCTCAATCCGCAATGCACATGCAGGACGAGTTCAATCGTCGCTCAGGCGGTGTGGCCAACGTGGGAGACATTGGCTCCTGACCTTGAAAGAGCAGGCTAATACCAATAGCCCGAAGAAAGACCAATGGCATGACACGAATTGCGGTGAAAAAGACCACGTTTCTGTCGGGGCGTCGCTACCTTGAAAGAGCAGGCTAATACCAACAGCCCAAAGAAAGACCATTGGCATGATACGAATTGCGGTGAAAAAGACCACGTTTCTGTCGGGGCGTCGTTGTGTGGGCACCTGCAGACGTGTGGTGTTTCGAATCCAGCGAGCCTCAAGCGGCGGCGGCAGCCGCCCGCCAGCGGGTAGCCAGACGTGCAACGTCTGGGTGGACGCCATCCCCAATCCCTCGCGCCCTGAAGGGGCGCCTCCCCGCTTTCCCATCGGCTCGTTCATTCTGTCTAACTCGCTGGCTGCGAACGCGCACGTCTCGGCGCGTCTCCAACGCGCTATTCTGGTTTGCTCTGCTCCCCAGACGTTTCACGTCTGGCTACCTTCTTACGCGCCGCTTGCGCGGCCCCCGGCAACGCGATCATTTGATCTGCGCTTCCAGACGTTTCACCTCTGGCTACCTTCTTACGCGCCGCTTGCGCGGCCCCCGGCAACGCGATCATTTGATCT
>JANWZE010000107.1 GCA_025054955.1 Blastocatellia bacterium
ATCCCAAGAGTTGGGGATGCCTGGATCTGTTCAAGCAACCGGAAGAATCGCTCAAACTCGCTGCCAACTACAAGCATTGGATTTGTGATGAAGCCAAGATGAAATTGACCAAACCGGATTCGATATACATGCACTGCTTGCCGGCAGACCGCGGCTACGAAGTGACGGATGAAGTGATTGATGGACCTCATTCGGTTGTCTACGACGAGGCGGAGAATCGGCTCCACACGGCCAAAGCGATCATGGCCCTGACGATGTAAGGCGCTTCTTACAGCAGCTTGTAGGGCGTGCGAGGGCCTGACAAGCTGAACTGCTTGCCCGCCTGACAATGCGATACCAATTGCGGAGAAAAAGACCACATTCATAGAGTCAAAAAGCATGGCAAGACCTGAACTGACTGAGCGGGCCTCCGCACCGACCGTTCGAACCCATGCCTCATGACAAAATGCGAGAATTAGTTTATCCTTAGCGCCTCGTTACATGCAGCAGGAGGTGTTGTCGTGAAGCGATGTGGTTGTGCCTTGATTGTTTTGATGATCATGATTAGCCCAGCCGGGCGTGCATACGCGCAGCAACGGGCCGCTCAGCAATCGGAAGATGTCCAGTCGCCTCCGGCCAAATCGCTCAAGCGATTGCCAGCGCATCCGCACGCGGAATACATCATCAGTCCGGGTGATGTGCTTTCTATCCGCGTGTTCCAGCAGCCGGACATGAGCGGTGAAATGCGCGTGAGCGCGCAAGGGTATATCCGCATCATGTTCGTCGAGGAGCCAATCAAAGCGGCTGGGTTGACGGAGTGGGAGCTGGCCGATTTGATCAAGGAGAAACTTCGTGTGGTGTTGCGTGATCCGCAAGTCTCCGTGCAGGTGAAAGAAGGGCGCCAGGATTTTGCTTACATCCTAGGTGCTGTCAATGAAGCGATGCCTGTGCCCGTTGATTCGGACACGCGGCTGCTGACCATGATCGCGCGCGCCAAAGGCTTATCCGAGCGAGCTGGGCCGGTGGCCTACATCTTGCGCGGGAGTGTCTGGGCTGGTGTGCACACGCCGGCTTCAGCCGACGAGGACGAAGTGCGACTTAGTGCCGTAATCGAGACCGTTGATTTGACCAAAATGATGAAAGGAGCCGTTGAGCTGAACAAGCGCATCTATGCCGGCGATGTGGTGAGCATTCCGGAAGCTGGCAAAGTGTTCGTTGGCGGCGCCGTCAATAAACCTGATGCGTTTGATCTGCGCGGCGAGTTAACCTTGACGCAGGCCATCACGCTGGCGAACGGCACGAAACCCGATGCCAAGAAGAGTCGCGTCACTATTGTGCGGCAAGACCCGGATAGATCGTCCCTGATCGAGCTGGCGGTCAATCTAAGCGAAATCGAGCGAGACCCTAAAAAAGACGTTAAGCTGCAAGTGGGTGATGTCGTCTATGTGCCATCATCAACCGCTAAGAACTTGGGACTAGCTTTGCTCAATTCCCTGGCGGTACAAGCGGCGCTGTTGCCCATCTACATCATACGCTAAGTTTTTAATCAACAAGGAGTGTTTCATATCACCGGTGGTGATGCGGGAAACACGATGAAGAACAAGCACCGATTGACTGATTGAAAATCTGTTCATCAGTGAATCTGTGCCTACATTTTCAGCAGGAGTGGTCGTGCAACTGTTGGCCTTTTGGAAGCGAGCTGGATTACTGTTGTTGTTCGGCAGTTTGCTGCTGCTTGGATACCTGCACGCTTATAACCGTGTTCGCAGTCAGATGCTCAACCTCACCGTCGGCGATGCGGGAAATTTGCATCGCTCGTTGGCGTTGAATCCACAGCAGCCGGCGGTGCACAGCCGATTGGGAATGTATTACCTCTCCAATCCAATCCTGTTTGACCCTGAGCGGGCGTTGCATCATTTTCAAGCAGCCGTGCAGCTTGAGCCATTTTCTCATCGAGCCTGGTCGGATGTCGCCCGCGGCTATGAGCAGATGAATCAACCAACGCAGGCTGCTGCCGCATATCAGATGGCCATCACGCTGGCTCCTCACTTCTTTCGGCCTCACTGGATGTATGCCAATTTTTTATTGCGTCAAGGCCAGATCGAGTCGGCCATAGCAGCATTTCGTCGCGTCGTTGAAATTGATCCACGTTCCAGTGAAGCGGTTTGCCAAACGCTATGGCAAGCTACAGGCGGCGACGCGGGCGCCGTGGCGCGATTCGGTCACAGCTTGCAAACAGCCGGCGCTCAATGGGGCATTGGTCAATGTTTGGCTCAACGCGGTCAATACGGGCCGAGCCTTGAGCTATGGCGGGCCGTGCCTGCTGCTGACCCGCTGAAGCGGGAAGCCGGTCGCTGGCTCCTGGCCTCACTGAGAGAGGCCAAACAATGGTCTTACTTGAATGAAGTGTGGCGCGAAGTCGCACCCCTCGTAGAGCCGCACACATCGCCCGCCGAGGATCTCTTCTGGAATGGTGGATTTGAGCGGGAGCCGATTCGATACGGCTTTGATTGGGTCATCAGTAGCACTGAGCAGGTCGAGGCGCGAATGGATACGACAACCGCGCATCAAGGCCGTCGCTCGTTGCGGCTGGATTTCAAGCATCACCAAAATGTCTTTTATGATGGCGTCAGCCATGATCTGGCCGTGAGGCCGCTGACGCGTTACCGGTTGCAGTTTTATTACAAGACTGAAGGTCTCCTTGCTACTCACGGTGTAGCGGTTGTTCTGACTGACGTGGAGGATTCCGGGCGATTCCGCGTGCAGTCAGCGCCGCTCAGCGCAGAGCCCGATTGGACGCTCGGCCAGATGGAACTGACCACGCCGGCAGAGACGCGATTCATTCGACTGACGCTTGTCCGGTTGGTCGGTGAGAAAATCTATGACTTCATTCAGGGTCGAGTGTGGTTTGATTCATTTGCCTTCATGCCTGTTGATCATGCCGCCGCTCAGTCGCGCTCTTGAAGTAAGAGGGGACGTGCCAGTGGCACGTATGCTCGGATGCGTGTTAGGATAACCGCGGTCTAAAAGGGGAGCCCGGATCCAAAAATATGACTCACGAGACTCGGCAAAGCCGACTTGGCAAGGGATATGCCTTGCAGGGCGGCAGCCTGTCTGAGTGTGAGAGGCCACTCAACTATCGAACGGCGCTGACCGGCTAAAACGCGGCCAGCAAATTGTCGGCCAACCTGATCCACACGCGAACTTGCAAGGTTCGAAATTGCCAGTGTCGCAAGGGAGCGCCTCGAGGCACGCCGGAAAAAGCCGGTGAAGTTGGCGCGCTTGATAACGCGCGTGTAGGATTTTGTTTGCGCTGCGCCCGTTGTGGATGAAAGCTTGAGCACTCACATGGCGAGCATTTTATTGACTGGTTGCGCCGGCTTCATCGGCGCGAAGGTGTGTGAAACGCTGCTGGAGATGGGCCATGCCGTTGTCGGCGTGGATAATCTGAACCAAGCTTACGATGTGCGGCTCAAGCAATGGCGGCTGTCTCAACTGACTGGCCGGGCAGGATTCACGTTTCACCCGCTGGACATTGTAGACCGTCATGCTATGCGACGTTTCTGGACGGAGTCATTTTCGGCAAACCGCTCGAATACATCTGGGTGGAGCGCGGTGATCAATCTGGCCGCGCGCGCCGGCGTGCGGCCGTCAGTGGAGGACCCGTGGCTCTATTACGATACCAATGTGACCGGGACACTTAATCTGTTGGAGTTGTGCCACGAGTTCGGCGTGCGGAAATTTGTGCAAGCGTCCACCTCAAGCGTGTATGGTGACAGCGCCGTTCAACCGTTTACCGAAGATGCTGTGACGGATCGTCCACTGTCGCCTTATGCAGCGTCCAAAAAAGCTGCCGAGGTGTTATGTCACACCTATCATCATCTGTATGGGCTGGATGTCACTGTGCTGCGTTACTTCACCGTCTATGGGCCAGCCGGACGTCCCGATATGAGTATGTTTCGCTTCGTGCAATGGATTAGCCGGGGCCGACCCGTCACGATCTATGGCGATGGCCAGCAATCGCGCGATTTCACCTATGTGGACGATGTCGCTCACGGGACAGTAGCCGGGCTGAAGCCGCTTGGTTACGAAGTGATCAATTTAGGATCAGACCGTCCGGTGGTCTTGATAGAAATCATTCGCTTGATTGAAGACCGGCTGGGACGCCGCGCGCGGCTTGAGTTCGAACCGCGACATCCCGCTGATGTGTTGGCTACATGGGCGAACATTGAAAAAGCTGGTCGGTTGTTAGAGTGGCGTCCACACACAGCGATTGAAACAGGAGTAGAGCGGTTGGTCAGTTGGTATCAGGAGAATGAATCCTGGGCGCAGCACCTTGCCACAGAGTGACGGTGACAGAAGCCCGGCGGATGACCATGCAGAATTAGCATGCAAAGATCGCAAGACACTCAGCATGATCGGCCCGCGCAGGGGTTGACCCAGCGCACGTTGGGAGGTTTGTTCTGGGCCTCGTCAGGCGCGTTGGTTCAACTTGTATTGCAGGTGGCCACGCTCGTGTTGTTTGCTCGTTTACTGACGCCGGCCGATTTTGGCCTGATCGGCGCGGCGATGGTGATCATTGGATTTGGTCAGATTTTTGCTCAGCTCAGTGTTGGTTCAGCGATAGTGCAACGGGCGAGGCTGGCGGCTCGGCATGTGCGCACCGGTTTTACGCTGTCGCTGTTGCTGGGCATGCTGTTGAGTGGTTTGATGGTCGTATTGGCGCCGTTGATCGCGCAATTTTTCCGCATGTCGGCGCTGACGCCGGTTGTGCAAGCCTTGGCGCCGATCTTTTTGTTGAGAGGGGTTGGTGTAGTGGCTGCGGCGCTGCTGCAGCGGAACATGCGATTTCGTTTGTTAGCGCGTGTCGAGATTATTTCGTTTGGCATTGGCTATGGCGTAGTCGGTTTGACGTTAGCGTGGTTGGGGTACGGTGTATGGGCGCTGGTTGGCGCTCATCTTGGCCAGGTTACTTTAGAGACGATGATGTTACTGATCGCGCAGCCGCATCCGAAGCGGTTTGCAGTGAACAGGCGTGCCTGCCGCGAGCTGATGGCGTTCGGCAGCGGATTTACAATGGCCAAGGTGGCTAACTTTTTTGCGCTTCAGGGCGATAACATGGTGGTCGGGCGATGGCTCGGCGCGGATGCCCTGGGACTCTACAGTCGCGCGTACCGGTTGATGTCGTTTCCGGCGAATCTGTTTGGCGAGACGGTCGAGCGTGTTTTATTTCCGGCGCTCTCGCAAGCGCAAGATGATGACCAACGGTTGAGCATGGCTTATCGGCGTGGCATGGCATTGACGGCGTTGCTGGTCATGCCGGCCAGCGCCATCGCGATTGTGCTCGGGCCGGAGCTGGTCCATGTAGCCTTGGGGCCATCCTGGAAGGGCGCTGTGCTGCCACTGCAAGTGCTCGCTGTGGGCATGTTCTTTCGCACTGGTTACAAGTTGAGCGGGACGCTGGCGCGGGCCAAAGGAGCCGTGCATCGGCTGGCCTTTTATCATGCCATCTATGCGGTCTTGGTGGTCGCCGGCGCATGGATTGGTCATTGGGCTGGCCTTGCTGGAGTGGCCTGGGGCGTGGTTGGCGCGTTGGCAATTCAGTATCTGTTGCTGGCTCGACTGAGCATATCGGTGACGTCACTTCGATGGCGCGAGTTCATTGGCGCGCACGCTTCAGCCGTTGCACTGACGGTCGTCGTCGCCATGATTGTTTGGAGCGTGGCAGCGTGGCTGCGCGGATGGGAAGCATCGGCGGCATTGGTGTTGATCGGCGCGTTGATCGCTGTGGGCATGAGCCTGTGTGTGTTGATTTGGCTTGCGCCGGTTTTCTGGCTGGGCAAGGACGGCGTGTGGTGGTTACACACGTTGTCGCGCTACGGCTCGCTCGATTTCAAGCTGCTCAGATACGTCAAGACGTGATTCCGGCCTACGAGTTTCGTGGGTGGCATGAGCCGCATCATTGCTGTGATGGTCGAGCCGACGAGTCTGACAGAAAAATCCTATTGGGATCGCAAATGGGACGCGCGCGCGCCTGCGCGGCGGCTCAATCTGCGCGAGTATCTCAATAGTCGAATCGCGGCGATGCTGGCCGACGTGCTACCGCCTACGCCGGCGCGTGTGCTGGAAGTTGGCGCGGCCGATTCGCTCTGGCTGCCATATCTTGGAAGCACGTATGGCTATGAGGTCGTAGGCGTGGATTATTCCCGCGTTGGCTGCCAGCGGCTCGTCGCCAATCTGGCGGAGATGCCTGGCGAAGCGATGGTGGTTGAAGGCGATGTGACTCAGCCATGTTTCGCGCCGGGCAGCTTTGACGTGGTATTCTCAAATGGCTTTATCGAGCATTTCACCGAGTATGGCCAGTTGGTCGCGCTGTTCCGGTCGTGGCTCAAACCGCGTGGCTTATTGATCACGCTGGTGCCCAACAAGCATTATGCGTTTCGTTATGTGGAGCAGTGGATCGCGCCGACGCAGTACCACGCGCATGTGTTGATCGAACCGAGCGATTTGCAAAAGGCCTATGAGCAAGCCGGATTGCAAGAGATCGTAGCCGGCTATCTCGGCTCGTTCGCCACGTGGAAGTACAACAGCAAAGCCAAAGGGCTGACACGCTGGCTGCTGCGCGTCTCAGCCAAAGCGATCGGTTGGCCCGTTCACACCGTGTTGAGAACAACTGGGTGGACGCCTGAGAGCCGAATGTTTTCTCCGCTGGTGTACGCCGTCGGTCGAGCGCCGCAGTGAACAGTGAAGCCAGGAGCGAAACTGATGAACGTAGCCATTATCACTGCCCGCGCAGGCAGCAAATCAATCCTCAACAAAAATGTGATGCCAGTGGCCGGTCGTCCGCTGATCGCCTATCCGATTGAAGCAGCTCGGCAGGCGCGGCTGATCGAGCGCGTCTATGTCTCTACCGACGGTGACGCGATTGCTCGTGTGGCCGAACAACTGGGTTGCGAGATCATCTGGCGACCCGACGAGCTGGGCGGCGACCATGTCAACCACGGCGATGTGATTAAACACGCGGTCGAGACCGTTGATGCTCGCATCGCGACGTTACAGAATGTGGTGTTGCTGCTCGGCAATACCGTCATGATTGACGGCGAGTTGATTGATCAGGCACTCACGCTGCTTGGCGAGCGCGATGATATAGATTCGGTGATGAGCGTTTGGGAGGCGGCTGATGATCATCCTTACCGTGCGCTGCGGATCAGAGAAGACGGGTTGATTGATACGTTTGGCGATGCGCCTCGGCTGGTCTCGACCGAGCGGCAGTCCTATCCGAAAGCCTACTACTACGATCAAGGCGTCTGGGCTTTCCGCAAAGACTGCGTGCAACGACGCGATGGTCCCAATCCCTGGTGGTGGATGGGCAAGCGCGTCGCGCCGATCATTCGCACATGGATCACCGGGCGCGATATTCACACGTTGTTCGACGCGGCCATCGCTGAATGGTACGTGCAGAATCGCCAGATGATTAAAGCCTCGCTGGAAGAGCGCACGCTGAGCCTTCCCTGAGAGGCATTACGGCGCGTCGAGGTAATATGAAAAACCTACGCCAACGATTACGCGCCGGTGATTACGTCATCGGCAGTTGGATTAGCTCTGGCAGTCCGGTCGTCGCGGAGTTGATGGCCGCGATGGGCTTTGACTTCCTGACGGTGGATGTAGAGCATTCAGCAGTCGAGTTACCTGAGACGCAGGCGTTGTTTCAGGCGATTCGGTCCGGGCATGCGGATTGCGCGCCGCTGGTGCGCTTGCCGGGCGATGAGTATGCCGTCACCAAACGCTACATGGATGCTGGCGCCGCCGGCGTGATTGCCCCGCTGATCAATCGGCCGGAGCAGGTCCATGCCATCGTGCGGGCGGTGAAGTATCCGCCGCTCGGTGAGCGTGGCGTCGGATTCTGTCGCGCTAATCAGTACGGCACGCGGCTGGAAGAGGCCGTAGCGGCGGCCAATGAAGAGACGCTCGTGTGCATTCAAATCGAACACGTTGACGGCCTGCGCCATCTGGACGAGATTCTTGCTGTGCCCGGCATTGATGCGGTGCTCATCGGCCCTTATGATCTGAGCGCCTCAATGGGATTGACGGCTCAGCTCGATCATCCTGATGTGCTGGCGGCCAAGCAGCGGATTCTCGCGGCCTGCCGCGCGCGCGGTCTCGCAGCCGGCATCCACGTTGTGCAGCCCGACGTGGATCAAGCTGTGCATTACTTACAGCAAGGCTATCGCATGATCGCTTACAGCCTCGACATTACCATGCTCGCATGCCTGTGTCGGCAAGGACTTGGTGAAATCCGACGGCGAGTTCCGCAGTCGGCGAGCGCCGCGTGAGCGATCAACTCGCGTTGCTGGCTCTTTACTCGCTCCGTAGTCATCAGACGGCGCCGGCGAGCGCCGCGTGAATGCTCAATGCGCCTTGCTGGCGCACAAAACCAAAATCGGCTCATGTAACACCTTGGTCTATGGCTCCGCGCGTTTCCATTGTCATCCGTTGTTTTAATGAAGAGGAACATATTGGTCGTCTGCTCAGCGGCATCATGCAGCAGACGGTGACCGATGTGGAAATCATCGTGGTGGATTCTGGTTCGACCGATGCCACGCTCTCCATTGCCACGCGCTATCCGGTGAAGGTCTTGACGATTCGTCCTGAAGAATTTTCCTTCGGTCGTTCGCTCAATACCGGTTGTCAGGCGGCCACGGCTGAGTTCATCGTCATCTGCAGCGCGCACACTTATCCGGTTTATAACGACTGGCTCGAACAATTGCTTGCTCCGTTTGCCGATCCGCGCATCGCGCTGGCTTACGGCAAGCAGCGCGGCCATGAACAGACCAAGTATGCTGAGCAGCAAGTCTTTGCTCATTGGTTTCCTGCTCAGTCCAATTGGTGTCAGGCTCACCCATTTTGCAATAACGGCAATGCCGCGATTCGCCGGTCGCTCTGGCAGCAATGGCCGTATAACGAGGAGCTAACCGGGCTAGAGGATTTGGATTGGGCGCATCGCATGATCACCGAAGGGTATCGTCTTGCCTATGTGGCTGAGGCGGAGGTCGTGCATGTGCATAACGAAACATGGCGTCAGATTTACAATCGCTATCGGCGCGAAGCAATCGCCTTCAAACGCATCTTTCCTCACGAGCAATTCGGCTTGTGGGATTTGATCCGATTATTCACATCGAATGTGCTCAGCGATTATTACCATGCGTGGCAGGATCGAGTCTTGTTGCAGCATCTCGTTGAGATTCCATTGTTCCGATGGATGCAATTTTACGGGACGTATCGCGGCTATGGGCATCGTGGGCCGATCACGGGTCCGCTGCGTCAGACGTTCTATTATCCTCGCGCGTTGACTCGACCGACGCCCCAGATGGATGCGACCCGCCGGCATCGAGCGATTGATTACAACCGGTCGGCGCAGGAGAAATCTGTTGGTCAAGTACGTTGACATCTCATTGCCGATCAGTCCGGCGTTGCCGACGTGGCCGGGCGCGCCGCCTGTGGCGTTTGAGCGGCGGCTGGACATGGCGCGCGGCGACGCGGTCAACGATACAAATATGTTTTGCAACGTCCATGTGGGCACGCACATTGACGCGCCGTTGCATCACCTTGAAGATGGGTTGAGCGCGGCCGAGTTGCCGCTGGAGTCTTGCATCGGGCCGGCGCTGGTCGCCGATGCGTCTGATGCGGACGTCATCACAGCGGCGAGGCTTGATGCGCTGGGCGTGCCGCCGATGGTTGAACGATTGCTCTTGCGCACGCGCAATTCGCAATGGTGGGCGGCTGGCGTGCGCGAGTTTCGCGCCGATTACGTGGCGCTCACAGCCGAGGCGGCCCAGTGGATTGTGGAGCGCGGCATCCGGCTGATCGGCGTGGATTATCTGTCAGTCCAACGCTATCAGGACGGCCCTGAGACGCATAGGATTTTGCTCCGCGCCGGCGTGATCGTGCTGGAAGGAGTCTCGTTAGCGCACGTCTCGCCCGGACTGTATGAATTGATTTGCTTGCCAATGAAACTCGTTGGCGTGGACGGCGCGCCGGCGCGAGCGATCTTGAAACAGATGGAGGCGTCACGCTGATCTATGCGGTGGAAAGTGCTCATCTCGGCGCCTTACATGCAACCGGTGATTGATCGTTTCCGCTCCATGTGGGCTGAGCATGGGATCGAAGTGGTCGTGCCGCCCGTCAATGAGCGACTCGAAGAAGAGGCATTGTTGCAATGGATCGGCGATATTGACGGCGTGATCTGCGGCGATGATCGGTTTACCGAGCGCGTGCTTCAAGCCGCGCCCAAGCTGAAGGTCATCGCCAAATGGGGCACAGGCATTGACTCGATTGATCGAGCCGCCTGTGAGCGTCTGGGCATCGTTGTGCGCAATACGCCGAATGCGTTCAGCGAGCCGGTGGCCGATTCGGTGCTCGGTTACATGCTCTGCTTTGCCCGTCAACTGCCGTGGATGGACCGACAGATGAAACATGGCGTCTGGCAAAAGATACCGGGTCGGGCGCTCGGTGAGTGCACGCTCGGAGTCATCGGTGTGGGAAATGTTGGCAAAGCGGTTGTGCGTCGGGCAGTGGCCTTCGGCATGACGGTGCTGGGCAATGACCTCGTGGCCATGCCAGACGAATTTCTGCAACAAACCGGCTTGACGATGGTCGCCAAGGACGAATTGCTCCGACAGGCCGATTTCATCAGCTTGAACTGTGATTTGAACCCGACCAGCTTTCATCTGATCAGCGATGCCGAATTCGAGTTGATGAAACCGAGCGCCGTGTTGATCAACACCGCGCGCGGCCCTGTGGTGGATGAGCCGGCGCTGATCCGCGCGTTGCAAACGGGGCGCATTGCCGGCGCTGCGTTGGATGTATTCGAGACAGAACCGCTGCCTGCCGACAGCCCGCTGCGGCAGATGGACAATGTGCTGCTGGCTCCGCACAATGCCAACAGCAGTCCGCAGGCCTGGGAGCATGTCCACCATCGGACGATACAACATCTGCTGGACGAGTTATACCGGAGGTCAGAACGATGAGTCGCGTGGCGCTGATCACGGGCGTCGCCGGTGGCATCGGTCGAGCGACGGCGCAACTGTTCTCATCAGCCGGCTGGCAAGTCATTGGCGTTGATCGAACGCCAGCGGCTGACTACGACGGCGTGACTCACTATATGCAGGTTGACGTGTCGGTTGAAACCGACGTCTGCCAGGCCGCCCAACGCCTCGCAAAACAGATTGAGCGACTCGATACGCTGATCAACAATGCAGCGATACAAATTTGCAAGCCGATCATGCAGATGAGCGTCGCTGAATGGGACATGACAATGGCTGTGAATGTGCGAGCAGCCTTTCTCTGGACGAAAGCTGTGCATCCATGGCTATGCGCCCAGCGGGGCAGCATTGTCAACGTCAGCTCGGTGCATGCTGTGGCGACATCGGCGCAGATGGCCGCCTATGCTGCCAGCAAGGGCGCTCTGCTCGCGTTGACGCGCGCTTTGGCCATTGAGCTGGCGCCCGACGGCATTCGCGTGAACGCCGTGTTGCCCGGCGCGGTCAATACGCCGATGCTGCACGCCGGGTTGACCCGGGGACATCTGGTCGGTGCTGACCTTGCCGACAAGCTCGCTGCGTTGGCGCAAAGAACCGTCATCGGACGTGTCGCTGAGCCTGATGAGATTGCCCGCGCGATACTCTTCCTGGCTGACAATCAGCAATCATCGTTCATGACCGGTCAGGCGTTGATTGTGGATGGAGGCGCGACGACTCGCCTGAGCACGGAGTAATGCGTGATGTCAGCCAAACTCAAACTGGCGCTCTGGTACTTGAAGCAGCCAAAACTCTATCCCGAATTATTCCGTCGGGTCAGGCGCAAAGTGCAGACTCTCGGCGTCAATCACGCTGAGATCAAGCAGCAGGTTGCACAGTGGTGTGAAGCGCAAGCTGTGGATACACGTGATGCAATCCTGCAATTGACCGGCTGGACGACGTTCGCGCCGGTGGCTGAACTGTTTGCCGAGCCACTCCGAGCGGCGCAGAAACGTGTCGAACGCTACACGGTCATCAGCGGGCCGGGCAATCTGGACCTGATCTACCATCTGACGGAGTTCTTGCAAGCAGAACGAGTCGTGGAAACGGGCGTGGCCTATGGGTGGTCGTCGCTAGCTTTTCTGCTGTCGCTCCGTCGGCGACCGGCAGCGCGACTCATCAGCACAGACCTGCCCTATGCGTTCAATCAAGACCAATCGTATGTCGGCTGCGTTGTGCCGCCGGCGTTGCGGGCGCAATGGCAACTGCTCTGCGGCGCCGACCGCGAGGTCTTGCCTTCGGCGTTGGCGCAACTCAGGCCAATTGATCTGTGCCACTACGACAGCGACAAGTCCTACGAAGGTCGCCTCTGGGCTTATCAACAATTGTGGGCGGCGCTCAGGCCGGGCGGCATTTTCATCTCAGATGATGTGGACGACAATTGGGGCTTCAGAGATTTTTGTCACTGCGTAGCTCAGCCGCCGTTGATTGTGCGTTCGCCGGCAACACGCGGCGTCAAATATGTCGGCGTGCTGGTCAAGCCGGCGTCGCAGATGACGCAACCTGGAGGCCGATAAAGTCGGGAGCACTCACCATGGCGCAACGTCCAACGAGGCGTGTCATCGCAGAGCCACAGCGGCAAAAGCTGTTGATCCTTCGGCCAACGATGGGGCAGGGCGGCGCAGATCGCATTACGCTGACGCTGCTCAGTGCTCTGGATCGTCGGCTGTTTGATCTTTCGTTGGCGCTCTTGCGCGCTGAAGGGGACTTTCTCGCCGATGTGCCGGACGATGTGCCGATCACCTCGCTGAACGCATCGAGCGTGGCGACCGGTTGGCTGCCGTTGGCGCGCCTGTTGCGAGCGACTGAGCCGGATATTTTATTCTCGACATCGAGCGGGGCGAATCTGATGGCCGTCCTCGCGCGGCAGCTTGTCGGGCGGCGGATTCGCTTGGTATTGTCGGAACGCAATGTCCTATTTCACGGGCCGGTGACGATGAAACGACGTGTCGTCGTTTGGTTGAAGCGTTGGCTCTACCGGCGGGCTGATCTGGTGACCGCTGTCTCTGAAGGGGTCAAACAGGATCTGGTAGCGCGATTGGGGCTGCCGCCTCAGCGGATTCTGGTGGTCTACAATCCGGTTGTGACGGATGAGCTCGAATCGCTGGCAGCCGAGCCGGTAACTCATCCCTGGTTTGAAGAAGACCGGCCAATCATTCTGGGCGTCGGACGGTTGATCCCGCAGAAAGATTTTCAAACATTGATTCGCGCGTTTGCCCAGGTGCGCCGCGCATGGGACGCCCGATTGGTCATTCTGGGTGAAGGCCCATTGCGTCAGCAGTTGCTGCAACTGGCCAATGCTTGCGGCGTCGCGGCTGACGTCTCATTGCCCGGCTTCGATAAGAATCCGTTCAAGTACATGGCGCGATGCACACTCTTCGTTCTTTCTTCAACCGAGGAGGGCTTGCCTGGCGCGTTGATACAAGCTATGGCCTGCGGCGCGGCGGTGATCTCCACCGATTGCCCGGCCGGTCCCTCGGAGATCATTACGCCGGGCAGAGATGGTCGGCTCGTGCCGGTTGGCGATGTCCATGCGATGGCAACGGTGATATGCGAGCTGTTAGAGAATCCGTTGATGCGTCAACGCCTCGGAGAGCAGGCGCGGCAGGCAGCACAGCGGTTTGCTGTGGGCAACGTGATGGATCGGTATCTGGCTGCGTTGCTTAGTCGGCAGCCGGTCGGGAGTTTTGTGTGAAGACGTTCCAGGTTGGCATCGTAGGCTGCGGTCACATTTCACAGACGCATTTGAAGGCGTGGCGTCGAACCGCGGGCTGCCGTGTGCAGGGCGTCTTCGATGTTAATCGCGCACTGGCGGAGCAACGCGCCGGCCAGTTTCAGATCAGGACGGTCTATGACGACCTGGAGCAGTTGATCGCAAGCTGCGATGTTGTGGACGTCTGCACGCCGCCGCAGACGCATGCCGAAATTGCTCGTCGCGTGATCGAGGCAGGACGCGACCTACTGATTGAAAAACCGCTCGTCATGGACGTTGGTGAATGGGACCGACTGCGACAACTGATGGCTCGCTCGCCCAGTCGCGTGACGGTCGTTCACAACCTCAAATACACGCATGCAGTGCAGCAGGCCAAGCGCTGGATTGAGCAGGGACGCATTGGGCAGGTCATCAGCATTGCGCGTCAGTTTTTGACCAGTCCGCAGACGGATCGCATGTTGGTTGGCCAGGGGCATTGGTCACATGGATTGCCTGGGGGACGCTGGTTTGAAACGTTGCCGCACGAGCTATATGTGATTCACACGCTGGTCGGTCCGCTTCAGCCGATTCAGGTGACGGCGCTACATACGGCGCAGGCGCCGGCGGGCGCGCCGGCTGATCATGTCGTCGTGACGCTGGCGAGCGAGCGCTGCGTGGGCAGTATCCACTATTCGGCGCACTGTCAGTTGAACCGGCGGATGACGGTGATTCATGGAACCGATGGTGTGCTGGAGCTGGACACGTTGAGCGATGCGATTGTGCTACTGACGTCGCACGACCGTCAGTGGAAACGCGCGGTCGGCATGCCGTTTTTGGAGGCGGGGCGCGCCCTTGGGCGAATGATTCCAGATCGCATTGGCTATCTAGCTCGACGTGTGAGCGGCCAGTCCCCACATACGGCTTTGATTTGCGCGGTTGATCGCTATCTGCACGGCCAGGGGCCAGCGCCGACGCCACTCGATGAAATTGATTACGTAGTGAGAAACTGCGAACAGATCGGGCGCGAAATTGACCGGCAGTTGACCAGCGCAGCCCTCGCGTAGAAGCTCTCTGATCCCCGTGTGGTTGAAGAAGCGCCATGCCTCAGATTGACTTCATCATTTCCAACGACAGTCATCATGTGGCGATGTTTCTGCCAATTGTGCGGGCGTTGGCGGCATCGGGTCACTATCGCTGCCGCATTGTCTCGCTCTGCGAGTTTCGCGGGCTGGTTTCTCCCACCGGCCGATTTGACATGGAGCGGGTGAGTCTCAGGAAAGTGTTGCCAATCAAGATTCGTTCATCGCCGACGGTGGGGCAGCAAGTCGGCGGCATGCGTGCAACCGGCTTGCGACAACTGGCGCGAGCGGTGAGTTGGTTCGGGTTGTTGCAGCCGAACGTGCGGCGATGTTTTGACCGGGCGCCTGATTTAGTCGTCCTGCCCAACGATGCAGCGTTTCCCTATGATCATATTTGCCGATGGCTGCGCGCTCGCGGGATTCCGTTCCTGCTGGTTCAGGAAGGAATTCGCTTTCCGTTGCCGGGAGCGATTGATGGCGATACCTATGGACAAGGCGGCGCGGCTGCGGTCGCGGCATGGGGCCAGACCAGCGCTGACTATTTTCGTCGTCAGGGCGTCCCAGACGAGCGCATTCACCTGACAGGTAGCCCTCGTTACGATGAGCTGCTGGCCGCCGATTGGCAACCTGAAGCCCGGCGGCTTAAACAGCAATGGGGCTGGGACGATAAGAATTTGCTTTTCTTGTCTAATCCGATTGACGATCAAGGATTCTGCACAACGCCGGAGAAATATGATCTGATTCGCCGATTCATCCGCGCCATCGAACCGCTGTTTGACGATCCAGGATTTCGCTTGATTATCAAACTGCATGGACGCGAATCGTTGCGTGATGTGCAGGCGCTAGTTGCTGGTCTGGCCTATGCTCGGCAAATAAGCGTGCTGGGAGTTGGGCCGGTCTACCCGTTGTTTCTGTTATCGAGAGCGGCGATTGTGCTGGCTTCAACCGTTGGGTTAGAGGCGCTGTTGTTTGGGTTGCCGTTGGGTGTTTTGGAGATTCCGCGTGTTGGATTCGTGTATGATTATGTTGCTCGTGGCGCGGCGCGGGGTTTGACGTGGAGTCAGCCGATGCTTGGTCAAGTCCGCGAATTGCTTGATGGGGCGGTTGGCGACCGGGGATTGATCGAAGCCTACGTCAGTGAGACGCTGGTCGGGCGCGCGGGGGCGACAGATCGAGTCGTTCAGTTGATCGCCCGTTTGGTTGATGGGAATCGTTGATGTCGCCCATGACGACAGCCAGATGCGATGAGAATGGATCAGAGGCGGGAACGCCTGTGCCACATTCTCACAAGAATCGCACCTATGCAACAGCACGCCACGAAGCATGAAAATGGTTATTTTCGAAGGAGGGCTAATAGATGTTGCTCGAGTACATCCAAGAAGCTTTGGACAGGGCGCGATATGAACTTATTGATGATGAAGAACCGTACTATGGTGAAGTCCCGGAATTGGCGGGAGTGTGGGCCACAGGAAAAAGTTTAGAGGAATGTCGTAGGAATTTGAGAGAAGTCATAGAAGGCTGGATCATCGTTCGATTACAGAAAGGACTACCTGTGCCAAGGTTGGTTAAGAAGCGTCGTGGGAAGGTAAAGGAGATCCTGCTTCATGTCTAAGCTCTCGCCAGTATCATGGAAGGAGCTGGTACGGCGACTGCGCAAGCTTGGATTTGAAGGACCGTATCAGGGCGGCAAACACCCCTATATGCTGAAAGGTGACCTCGTTCTCACAATTCCTAATCCTCACCGCAAGGCTGTGAGTGTTGATTTGCTTGTTCGCATCTTGAAAAGGGCTAACATTAGTCACAAGGATTGGCTTCAAACGGGTTAGAGTCCTGTAGCGACCGGGGATTGATCGAAGCCTACGTCAGTGAGACGCTGGTCGGGCGCGCGGGGGCGACGGATCGAGTCGTTCAGTTGATCGCC